>CAJAKT010000254.1 GCA_903940375.1 uncultured bacterium
AGGAGGCCCTCGGCATCCTGGAGCAGGCCTTCGAGGCCGCCACCAGCTGACCCCCTTCGCCGAGCGGCCCTTTGTGGCGGGTTCGAGGGCGTTGAAACCGACCACAACGGGCCGCTCGGCGTATCCCGGGGCCCATTGTCGGGACGGGGTTGTCCACAGGGCGACGAATCATCGCGGCCGGGCGTGGCCAACGCGGCGTAACGTCGGGGCATGCGGATCGGTCGGGGCATGCGGATCGGTCGGGGCATGCGGATCAAGCGCGCGCCGGTGATCATCGTGCGAGCGACGCTGTCGACGGTGGCCACCCTGCTCCTGTGCGGCGGCACCGCGGTGCCTGCCCAGGCCCGGCCCGATGCACCGAAGCTGTTCTGGCGCTGGTCGGACGGAAGCGATGCCATCGCCCGGACATTTGACGAGACGCACTACCGCATCCCGGCCCGGCTGCCTCGCCTGATCGTCTCGACCGACCCCGTCACTGCCGGTCAGCTCGTCACCCTGCAGTTTGACGACGATGGCACCTGGCGCACCGATGACCGGAGCCGGACGAGCGGCAGCGGCATCGCGGCGCTCGAGTTCAACCCGTTCTGCGTGGACGGCGACTGGTGCTCACGGACCTACGCGTACCGACTGATCGTGAACGGAGTTTCCACCACGTTCACGATCACATACGCGAACTGATCTCGATCACGCCTGACTGTCCCGGATGCCGTACGGCTGCCCGTAGCCCTCGGACATCAGGTCGAGATACGGCACCGCATCGAAGGCCTCCGGCCCGAGCACACCCGCACCCTGCCACTGCCCGCCGGCGAGAAGCTCGAGTGCGATGACCGGGTTCATCGCCGTCTGCCACACGACGGCTTGTACGCCGTACTCCGCCATGGTCCACTCGTTGTCGGCCACGTGATAGAGGTAGACCTCCCGCGGATTGCCGTCCGTGCCCGTGCCCGTGACCCACGTACCCGCGCATGTCTTGCCGCTCATCTTGTCGCCGAGGGTTGCCGGGTCAGGGAGCGCCGCCGCAACCACGTCGCGCGGGCTGACCTCGACTCCCTTGACCATGACGGGCTCCGTGCGGTCCAGGCCGAGCTTGTGCAGTGTCTTCAGGACGTCGATGAACTCGTCACCCAGTCCGTACTTGAAGGTCACCCGCTTGCAGTCGATCCAGCGCGGGACCAGCAGCACTTCCTCATGCTCGACATTGATGACCTCGACCGGGCCGATGCCTTCCGGGAAGTCGAACACCTCGGGCTCGGAGAACGGCGGGGTCGTGAACCAGCCGCGGTCCTTCTCCCAGATGACCGGCGGGTTAAGGCACTCCTCGATAGTCGTCCAGATGGAGAACGATGGCGCGAAGTCGTAGCCGTCGACCACCAGGTTCGCACCATCGCGAATCCCGATCTCGTCGATATCGCTGAAGAGGTGATCAGCCGCATAGCGCGCGAACACGTCTGCCAGACCAGGCTCGACGCCGATCCCGCACAGCGCCAGCCGACCCGACGCCTTCCACGTGTCGTCCTGGGCGAACTGCTCGTCACCGAGCTTGACGCCGACCTCGGCATACGGGTGCACCGCGTGCGGGCGCGACAGGCTCATGGCCGTGTCGAGGTAGTCGGCACCAGCGAGGAAGGCGCCCTCGAAGATGCTCACGACATAGCGGGGGTCGACGACGTTCAGCACATGGGTGATGCCGTGCTCGCGACACAGGTCCGCGACGGCCTGGGCACTCGATGCATCCACGCGAGCCGCAATGAACCGGTCGTCGGCAAGCCGGTCGACAACTGCCTGCGCACGTGCACCGTCGTAATCCGAAACGACCCACGTCTCGAAGAAGTCGCGCCGCGCCGCGATCAACGCGGCAGACGTACCGACTCCACCTGCACCAACAGCCAGAACTCGCATCACGACTCTCCCGGGATCCGATCGTCGATCAGAAGCTGCCGCGGATCCCCATGCGCGCAGTCCGGGCCGAACGCTGTGCCGTTTCGGGCCATGCTCCGACCCTAGCCGCCGATTGACTCGCGTGTCAGTCAGTAGTGTTCAGGGAGTACGGACAGGCATCGGTCGCGAGGGGGTCGGATGGGCACGGAACAGGGGCGGCCGCGCTTCGATCCGGAGCGCCGGCAACGGATCCTCGAGGCAGCGGCCGACCTCATCGCCGAGCGTGGACTGCACGCCGTACGCGTCTCGGATATCGCCACGCGCATCGGCACGACGAACGGCACGGTCCACTACTACTTCCCCACCAAGGACGATGTCCTCGACAGCGCAATGACGTGGGCCGTGGAGCGGGCCGTCGAACGGCAGGGTGCTGATCTGCGGGCCATCGACGGTGCCTACGACCGGCTCGTCCGGCTGACCGACCTGCAACTGCCGACATCCGCACAGGTCGTCCAGGAGTGGTCGATCTGGCTGCAGTACTGGACGGAGGCCAGCCTGAGCGCGGCCCTGCGCCCCGCGCATGCCGACTACTACAGCCGTTGGCAGGCGACGGTGCAGGCGATCGTGGAGCGCGGACAGCGACGAGCCGAGTTCCGCGACGTCGATCCGACCATGTTCACCGAGCAGTTCTCCTGCCTGTTCAACGGAGCCGGCACCCAGGTGCTCGCCGGCACGATGTCACCCGAGCGCATGCGTGAGGTCGTCATCGGCTTCATCGACACGAACCTGGTGACCCCATGACACCGTCCCCTATCGAGGGCGAGCCGATCACCCTCGACAAGGCCTGGTTCGACTACAACGGCCACCTCACCGACTGGGCCTACGTTCGGGTCCTGTCCGACCTCAACGAGGCGGTTATCGACCGGCTCGATCTAGGTGCCCAGTACCTCGCACGAACGGGGCACTCGATCTACACGGTCGATACCCACATCCGCTACCTTGCCGAGGTTCGCGACGCCCAGCAGCTGCGCGCGCGCACGCGCATCGCCGACGTCACCGGCAAGACGCTGCGCCTGGTCACCGATCTGGTCCGCGACGACGACGTCATCGCGGCCTCGGCCGAGTCGACCTACGTCCACGTCGACCACTCCACCGGACGAGCAGCGGCCTTCGACCAGATCACTGCGGCACGGATCGCCGCCATAGCCGGCTCCGACTAGCGACCCGTCCACCTCGGTGCGCGCCGCTCAGAGAAGGCGAGCGGCCCCTCCTGCGCATCGTCCGACGCGGCCACTGCGGCGTAGGTCGCGAGTTCGCCCGAGCGCATGAGCGCGAACCCGTCGACGACGTCGAGAGTCTCGGTTGCCTCCAGCACCTCGAGCACGGCGCCCACGGCGAGGGGTGCACCGGTGATCGCTCGCTGCGCCAGCGCGATGGCGGAGGACAGCAGGTCAGCAGCCGGCACGACGTCAATGACCAGACCCCAGCGACGGGCCTCGTCCGCATCCATCCGCCGACCCGTCAGCAGCAGCTCAATGGCCACGGCCCTGGGGAGTCTCCGCGGCAGACGCAGGAGTCCACCAGCATCCGCGACCAGCCCCAGCGTCACCTCAGGCACCGCGAACTCCGCACCATGCGAACACACCGCGAGATCGCAGGCGAGCATCAGTTCGAAGCCGCCGCCCAGCGCGAGGCCGTTGACTGCCGCGACAAGTGGCTTCCGACGGCCGACGTACTCGGTGATGCCGGCGAACCCACCGGGCCCCCAGTCGGCGTCGGCCGCCTCACCGGCCACCGCGGCCTTGAGGTCCCAGCCCGCGGAGAAGAACCGGTCGCCACCTCCGGTCAGGACGATGGCCCGCACCCCTGGGTCCATCTCCGCTGCATGGACGGCCTGATACAGCAGCACACTCGTCGGTGCATCGATGGCGTTGGCCTTGGGCCGATCGAGGGTGATCACCGCGATCTCATCAAGCCTTACGACGGACACCGGCGATGGCACGGACACGGTCACGCCCCCAGCGGACGGAGGAGGCTTCGGGAGATGATGTGCCGCTGGATCTCACTCGTGCCGTCCCAGATGCGCTCGACGCGTGCGTCTCGCCACCATCTCTCCACCGGCGACTCCGAGACCAGGCCCATGCCGCCGAATACCTGGACCGCACGATCCGTGATGCGACCGAGCGCCTCCGTCGCGTAGAGCTTTGCCATCGCGACGTCCATATCTGTCATCTCGCCGCGGTCGTACTTGTCAGCGGCGTAGAGCGTAAGCAACTCAGCCGCCGCAAGCTCGACCGCACTGTCGGCGAGCGGGAAGCTGATGCCCTGGAACTTGCCGATCGGCTGACCGAACTGCTCGCGCGTCGCGGCCCACTCGAGCGACGCGGCCAGAACGCGCTGCCCGCGGCCCACGCTGTTCGCAGCGACGGCGAGTCGCGTCGAGCCAAGCCACTGTCCCATCAGATCGAGGCCGAGGCCCTCCTCCCCCAGCAGCGCCGACGCGGGCACCCGACAGTCGACGAAACTCAGCTCACACTGGTGATACCCACGATGTGACACGCAGGACGAGCCACGCGTCACGGTCAGCCCCGGGTTGTCCGTATCGACAAGGAACGTGCTGATCAGCGGTCGTGTTCCGCGGGCCGTCTCCTGCGTGCCGGTGACCGCCAGCAGGATGACGAAATCTGCCTTATCCGCGTGACTGATGAAGTGCTTGGTGCCGTTGATGACGAAGTCCGAGCCATCCCGGTCGGCTCGCGTCTTCATGGACTGCACGTCCGAACCGGCTCCTGGCTCCGTCATCGCCATGCAGTCATGCCGCTCGCCGCGAATCGACGGCAGCAGGTAGCGCTCGACCTGCTCGCCGACGCAGCCCTGAAGGATGTTGCTCGGCCGCGCAACGAGGCAGCCGAGGGCATACGAGGCGCGCCCCAGCTCCCGTTCGACGAGTGCCAGGTTGACGCCGCTCAGCCCTCCGCCACCGAGCTCCTCCGGCATATTCGGGGCATAGAGACCCGAGGTGATGGCTGCCTGGCGGATCGACTGCGCGAGGTCGTCGGGCACATCGTCGAGGCGATCGACGAGATTCTCGTGCGGGTAGAGCTCGCGCTCGACGAAACTGCGCACCGTCTCGACGATGAGGTTCTGCTCTTCGGTCAGCGAGAAGTCCATGGTGTCTCCTGTCGTCAGCGGGGGGCGGGCAGCCCGATGGACCGACCGATCCAGTCGAGGTGGTGGTCGGCATGCGCAGCCGCTATCTGGTCGAGCCGTTCGCGCAGATGAGGCGGGAACGGAGCGGATCGGCCCGCCTCCATGTCCACGTGGACGAGGAGCTGCTCCCCGGTGGCAATGCACTCGCCGTCGCTGCCGCGGTGCATCTCGTGCGCGATGTGCAGGCGCTTGCTGTCGACGCCGATGACCCAGATGGTCAGCCGCAGTTCCTCGCCGACGACGGCCTCGCGCAGGTTCCGCAGGTGCGTCTCGACGGTGTAGATACTGCCGCCCGCCGCCCGGTAGGCCTCGTCGATGCCGATGAGGCGGAAGAGGGCATCGGACGCATCCCCGAAGACGAGCAGGTACGCGGACTCGCTCATGTGCCCGTTGTAGTCCGCCCAGGCGGGCACGACCGCGCACGTGTGCACGGCGAGGGGTGCACCGATGGGGGCGTCGGGATCCCACCCGATGTGGGCCTGCCCTTCGAAGGGCGTGGTCACCCGAACGTCATCACCCATGCCCGGCCCTTCGTTGACATTCCGGCTGCCAGCCCCAAGACTGAGGCTTCTGACTGACCAGTCAGACAAACAACCGTATCGCATCCGATCGCACCTGACGACGAACTCCGGAGACCCCATGCGACCGTTCTCCACCGCCACCTTCATCACCTGCGCCGTGACCGGATCCGGTGACTCGACCGGCGTGAGCGACAAGGTCCCCGTGACACCCGAGCAGATCGCCGCCTCCGCAATCGAGGCGGCCCAGGCCGGTGCCGCCATCGTCCACATCCACGTCCGCGACCCCGAGACAGGCAAGGGCGCGCGGGCACCGCATCTCTACCGCGAGGTGGTTGAGCGCATCCGGGCCTCCTCCGTCGACGTGATCCTGAACCTCACGACCGGCATGGGCGGCGACCTCGTCCTCGGGGCGGCCGACAGCCCCCTGCCTCCGGTCGTCGGGACCGACATGGCCCCCGTCGCCGAGCGCCTTGAGCACATCGCAGAACTGCGACCCGAGATCTGCACTCTCGATGCGGGCACCATGAACTTCGCTGCCGGCGGCGAATACATCATGGTGAACACTCCCGGGATGGTGCGGGCCATGGCCCGCGGCATCAAGGACCTCGGTGTTCGACCAGAGATGGAGATCTTCGACACGGGCGACCTGGTCCTGGTGAAGGAGCTGATCGGTGAGGGGCTCATCGACAGTCCGGCCATGCTTCAGCTATGCATGGGTATCCCCTACGGTGCGCCCAACGACCTCGGCACGGTCACCGCGCTGGTCAACCAGCTGCCCGATGACGCCATCTTCTCCGCCTTCTCCATCGGCCGGTTCCAGCTCCCGTACGCAGCGCTCGCACCCTTGCTCGGCGGGAACATCCGCGTCGGGCTCGAGGACAACGTCTACCTGTCCCGCGGCGAGCTCGCGTCCAACGGGCAGCTTGTCGATCGGGCACGAACACTCGCCGAGGCCATGAACGTGCGCGTCATGGGTCCGGCCGAGGTGCGGGAGACGCTGGGCCTGGTGCGGCATGCCTGACAACGTGCCCGCGACAGTCGGACTGCTCGGCGGCGGTGTCATCGGTGGCGGCTGGGCGGCCCGCTTCGCCTTGAACGGTGCCGACGTCGTCCTGTTCGACCCCGACCCGCAAGCCGAGCGCAAGGTGGGCGAAGTACTCGACAACGCGCGCACCGCCGTGAACCGGCTGGTGCGAGCCACGTTGCCGCCCGAGGGGCGCGTCACCGTCGTGCGCACCGTGAGCGAGGCCGCTGAGGCAGCTGACTTCATCCAGGAGTCGGCTCCGGAGCGACTCGACCTGAAGATCGCCCTCCTCACGGAGGCGAGCAACTCGGCCCGTTCAGACGTCGTGATCGCCAGCTCCACCTCCGGACTACTGCCCAGCCTCCTGCAGGAGGCGATGACCGCGCCCGAGCGGCTGGTCGTCGGGCACCCCTTCAATCCCGTCTACCTGCTCCCACTCGTCGAGGTCGTGCCCGGCCGGCTCACGTCTGCGGATGCCACCGAGAGGGCGCGAGCGATCTACACCGCGGTGGGCATGCGCCCGCTCGTTCTGGGCAGGGAGATCGACGGCTTCGTCGCCGACCGGCTCCTCGAAGCGCTGTGGCGCGAGGCCCTGTGGCTCGTCAACGATGGTGTCGCGACCATGGAACAGGTCGACGATGCGATCCGCTTCGGCGCGGGACTGCGCTGGTCCTTCATGGGCACGATGCTCACGTACCGCATCGCCGGTGGCGAAGGCGGCATGCGCCACTTCATGGAGCAGTTCGGGCCGGCATTGCAGTGGCCGTGGACCAGACTGACGGACGTACCGGAACTGACCGACGAACTGCTCGACACGATGGCGCGCCAGTCGGACGAGCAGGCTGCCGGCGCATCCATCCGCGAACTCGAGCGGCTCCGCGATGCGTGTCTGGTGTCTGTCATGCACGGCCTCGCGGAGCAGGACTACGGCGCCGGCGCCGTCCTGCGCGAGTACGAACGCGGCCTGGGGCTCACCTCGGACTAGCGCGCGCCGTCCCGTGCCTCGAGGTACCGATGCACGAAGACATCAACGGCTTCGTCCTTGACAGCAAGGACACCCTGGCCGAAGGCCGATGATGACACCCCTCGCTGCACGCGCTCGCACACCTCGAAGTCCTGCCGGGCAACCAGCTCGCTGAAGTCGACGACCGGACTCGGATCGAAGTCGTCGCGAACCAGATCGTCTGCCACGAACAGGTAGTGGGCAATCACCTTGGTGCGATGAGGTCCCAGGGGCAGAAGCTGCGATGCGATCAGGCCGGTACCGGCCATGTCGATGAACATATTCGGGAAGACCATCGCTCCGTAGATGGAGTTCGCCTCTACCTCATTCATGGTCGGCATCACAGTCAGTGTCGACAGGCCCAGGGGCGAGTAGCTGTTGCCGCCCGGGGGCAGAGTGACCCCGCCATCGTCGCGGCCCTCCTCCTGCACCCAGCCTGTCCGGTACGCCTTGACGGTGTCCATCAGTTCCGGATGCACGGTCGGGCAGTGCAGGCACTCGCAGTAGTTCTCGATGATGATCTTCCAGTTGGCGTTGACGATCGCTTCCGTCGTCACGGCCAGCCGCAACTGCCCCAGGTCGAACCGCTCGAGGTTGAGCGGTTCATCCCGCTGCCCGGCCAGCCACTCGCGCAGCGGCATGGGCGTGCTGCGGTCGAGATTGACGAAGAGGAAGCCCTGCCACTCTTCGACGTGCACGGGGTGCAGGGACAACTGCGACCGATCGACCTCCTCCTGACCCACACGGGGTGTGGCCACCAGCGCACCATCGAAGTCGTAGCACCAGGCGTGGTAGGGGCACATGAGCACGCCCTCTGCCCGACCCGCGGTTCCGTCGCAGATCTGGGAGCCCCTATGCCGACAGACGTTGAAGAAGGCACGCAAGCCACCATCCCCCGCGCGGAGGATGATGACGCTCTCCCCCGCCACGTCAACCGTGATCCACTGCCCTGCGTCTGCAACCTGCTGGTCGAGACCGGCATAGAACCATGATCGGGCGAAGACGGTCGACTTCTCCACCTCGAACACCGACTGCTCGGTGTAGTCATGGCCGGGCAGTGTGTTGCGCACCATGTGCGCCTCCTTGGGCTGAGAGTCTCCACAGACTAGCGGGACGCGCCGCCTCGCGAAGCCGAATCACCTTTCGCCACAACACTTTTCCGCCCGTGCAATCGGTTGCGGTCAGCTGTCGAACCCGAGGCCCATTCGGTCCAGGGAACGCAGCCAGAGGTTTCGCCGGCCCCCCTCGGCATCAGCCTTCTGAAGTGCCGACGTCGTCAGGCTGATCCCCCATGAGCGGACAGGCTCAGGCGGGAACGGCAGCGGCTTGGTACGGACCATCTCAAGCTCCGTGCGCTCCGTGGAACGACCATCGATCAGGTCGAGCATGGTGGCCGCACCGAACCGCGACGCGCCGACACCGAGCCCCGTGTAGCCCGCGACATAGCCGACCTTGCCGTCGTGCGCAGTTCCCCAGAACGCGCTGAAGCGGGAGCAGGTGTCGATCGCACCACCCCATGAGTGCGAGAACCGGATTCCGCGCAACTGCGGGAAGGTCTGGAGGAAGTGCTCAGCCAGCCGCTCGTAGGACTCGCGGTTGTGGTCGTACTGAGGACCGAAGCCATTGCCGGCATGGTAGATCGCGTCGTAGCCGCCCCACAGAATGCGACCGTCCTGTGTGGTCCGGTAGTAGTGGAACTGGTTCCCCGCGTCACTCACGCCCTCACGTCCCGACCAGCCGATCGACGCACGCTGCGCCTCGGTCAGCGGCTCCGTGACCAGCACATAGTCATAGACCGGCACGATGTAATGGGACAGTCGTCGCAGCAGGGGCGGGTAGGCATTGGTCGCGAGAGCGACGCGGTCTGCACGGACCACTCCCTGCTTCGACGTGGCGACGACATGACCGTCCCGAGATGACAATCCGACGATCGGACTGCGCTCGAACAGGCGCACGCCAGCGTCCAGACAGGCCCGACGCAACCCCCACGCCAGGCGCGCGGGATCGACGAGAGCCGTACCGGCAGGGTCGAACGTCGCACCCAGATACGTCGGCGAATCGACGCGTGCCCGAGCCTGCTCGGCACTAAGCAGCGCGACGTCCTCCCCCATGGCCACCGCCGCCGATGCGTGCTCCGCCAGCCCAGCAAGATGGTGCGGCTCCACGGCTACGTCGAGCTCACCCGTGCGCACGAAATCGCACTCGATGCCCAGCTCCGTGACGGTCCGTTGAATCCCGTCGAGGTTCTCGCGACCCAGCCGCAAGAGCGCGGGCATGTCCTCCGGCCAGCGCTCCATGCCGTTGGAGAAGCCATGGGTCAGCGAACTCGACACGAATCCGCCATTGCGCCCGGATGCACCGTCGGCGGCGCGACCACCTTCGACGAGAACGACATCGCGGCCCGGGTCTGCCTGCTTGGCAAGAAGCGCGGTCCACAGCCCGGTGAAGCCCGCCCCGACCACGAGGAGATCAGCACGATGAGCACCAACGAGCGCCGGGGCCGATTCGGGGCGCTCGGCATTGTCTAGCCAGTAGACGGAGGGACGGACATCGGCCAAGGCGGCCAGGGCTTCAGGTCCTGCGGTATTGCGGAACGACACGGAAAGGCTCCTCACGGATGGTGGACGGAAAGCGGAGCCTTCGCGCCCCGTCGTCCCACCAGTCCCTTCGCCTATCTCGCAGTTGCCACCATGATACGCACCTCGTTACGAGCGGGACATCAGGTCGACGGTGATCGGCGCCGGCTTCTCGAGCGCACGACGACGCCGATGGCTGACGAACTGACCGGTCAGCACGATGACCAGCGCGATGAGGAACACCAGCGTCGCAAGGGCGTTCACCTGCACGGGGATGCCCCTCTGGGCCGCACCCCAGATGTAGATCGGGAACGTCACCAGGGTGCCGGCATTGAAGAAGCTGATGATGAAGTCGTCGAAGGACAGGGAGAAGCCCAGCAGCGCAGCCCCCATGATGCCGGGCAGGACCAGGGGGAAGGTGACGTAGCGGAATACGGCCCTCGGATCGGCGTACAGGTCACGCGCCGCCTCCTCGAGTCGCGGATCCATGCCCTGAAGCCGCGCCTTCACTGTGACCACCACGAACGAGATGATGAACATGATGTGCGCGATGATGACGGTGCCCTGCCCGAGCGGGAAGCGCAGGTTGAGGAACAGCGCCAGGAGGCTCGCGCCCATGACGACCTCCGGTGTCGCCATCGGCAGGAAGATCAGCAGGTTCGTCGTGCTTCGTCCGCGGAAGCGGTAGCGCACGAGCGCGAAGGCGATCATCGTCCCCAGCAGGGTCGCAATCAGCGTTGAGACGATCCCGATCTCGATACTGGTGACGAATGAGGAGCACACACCCGGAACGCCGCAGATATTGGTCCAGGCATCGAGGGAGAACTCATTCCAGCTCAGGTTGTACTTGCCCTTGGGGTTGTTGAAACTGAGCAGCATGATCACGGCAATGGGGATGAACAGGTAGATCAGTACCAGGACCGCCCAGATCCCTACGAGGTTCTTCCGCAGCCACCGCATCAGAGGAGATCCTCCGTCCCCGCTCGGCGGATATACGTGAACACCAGCACCAGGATCGCCGCCATCAGCATGAAGGAGAGTGCGCTGGCGGTCGGGTAGTCACGGAACTCGATGAAGTTGGTCTGGATGGCATTGCCGATCATCCGGTTCCCCGTCGATCCGAGTAGCTCCGCATTGATGTAGTCACCTGCAGCCGGGATGAAGGTGAGCAGGGTGCCGGCGACGACACCGGGCATCGACAGTGGCCAGGTGACCTTGCGGAAGGCCGTCTGCGGTGACGCATACAGGTCACTTGCCGCCTCGATGAGGCGAGGATCGATCTTCTCCAGCGCCGCGTACAGGGGCAGGATCATGAACGGCAGGAAGTTGTAGGTCAGACCCGCCACCACAGCGATGCCCGTGTTGAGAATCCGCCCGTCAGGCAGCAGGTGCAGGGTATTCAGGGTCGACGTGACGATGCCCTCGTCGGACAGGATGGTCTTCCACGCATACGTGCGCAGCAGGAATGAGGCGAACGACGGCGCGATGACCAGGACCAGCATGAGCGAACGCCACTTACCGGCCCGGAACGCAATGAAGTACGCGAGGGGGTACGCGATGCACAGAGCAAGGATCGTGGCTATCCCTGCGTACACGAACGAGCGCAGGAACACCGGCCAGTACTCGGTGAACGCCGTCACGTAGTTGCCGAACTCCAGCCCGAACTTGTACTTCCCGGACTTCCCGGGGATGGGCTGTTGCAGGCTGGTCAGGAACAGCGTGACGAACGGGATGGCGAAGAAGACCCCCAGCCACGCCATGCCGGGGAACAGCAGGATGTAGCCCGTGCGCGACGGGCGCTTCACCGTCACCGCGGGAGGTGCCTGACCTCCGGTCGAGGGGACAACGGCAACCACGATCACGCCTCCGAAGCGTCGGAGATCAGGCTCGCGTTCATGGCCTCGAGCGCCAGGACCTCCGGATCCATTCCAACGGACGTACCGCCGGAGCCATCGAGTCCGAAGGTGTGTCGCGGAGACCAGTGGATGACGACGGCGTCGCCGACCTCGCTCCGGTCGCCGACAACGACGTTCTGCTCGAAGACGATCAGCTCCTGGTCCCAGGCCGTCTGGACCAGGTACTGCGTCGATACGCCCGTGTACGAGACATCCGTCACCCGCCCGGAAAGCCTGTTGTGATGCTCGGGGATCCGATCGGCATCGACCTCATCGAGGATCGTGATCTTCTCCGGCCGAACTCCAACGATGATGTTCGAGCCTTCCGCAAAGCATCGGTCGGCAGGCACCGCGAACGTGAGGCCGCTGGCCTGCACGAGCACATCGTCGCCGGAGTTTGCGCTACGGGTTCCGGTGATGAGGTTGGACTGGCCGAGGAAGTTGGCCACGAACACCGTGCGCGGCAGCTCGTAGATGTCAGCCGGGTGGCCAAGCTGCTCGATTCGACCGGAATTCATGACAGCGACCGTGTCAGCCATCGTCATGGCTTCTTCCTGGTCGTGCGTCACGTGTACGAAGGTGGTGCCGACCTCGGTCTGGATCCGCTTGAGCTCAATCTGCATCTGCCGACGCAGCTTCAGATCCAGCGCACCAAGTGGCTCATCCAGCAGGAGCACATCGGGACGGTTGATGAGGGCCCGGGCGACGGCAACCCGCTGCTGCTGCCCACCCGATAGCTGAGTCGGCTTTCGCCGAGCCATCGGACCCAGCTCGACCAGGTCGAGCATCTGATCGACGGTGGACTTCACGTCCTTGATCCCGCGACGGCGCAGGCCGAAGGCGACATTCTCGAAGATGTCGAGGTGCGGGAAGAGCGCGTAGGACTGGAAGACGGTGTTGACCGGTCGCTCGAAGGCACGCAGCCCGGTGATGTCCCTGTCGCCGATGCTGATCGTGCCACTGGTGGGATCCTCGAGGCCCGCCACCATTCGAAGCGTGGTTGTCTTGCCACACCCTGAGGCTCCCAGCAAGGCGAAGAACGAGCCGGCTGGGATGGTCAGGGTCAGGTCATCGACCGCCGCGACGTCGCCGAACTTCTTGGTCAGGTTCCGAAGGTGGAGGTCCTCCACCGGACGTGCCTCGTTGTTCGCCACCGATACCTCTCTTGCCGCGCCGGGTGAGTCGGGGTGTCCGTCAGTTGCCGATGGCCTTCTGGAAGGCGCGCTCGTACTTCTCGTTCTGCTCGGGAGTCAGCTCCATGAAGACGAACGTACGGTCCATCATCGCCTCGCTGGGGAAGATGAACTCATTGGACGCGAGCGCCGGGTCGATCTTCTCCATGGCGGCCTGCGCACCTTCGACGGGGCAGATGTAGTTCACGTACGCCGCCACCTCGGCCGCGACGTCCGGGTTGTAGTAGTTGTTCATGATGAGCTCGCCGTTCTTCTTGTGCTGTGCGAGCGCCGGGATCAGCATGTTGTCGGTCCACAGGGTGCCGCCCGTCTCGGGGATCTCGAAGGCGTACTCGTCGCCAAGGGCGAACACGTCTCCTGACCACCCCAGCACGGCGATCACGTCGCCCGACTCGAGCGCCGCGATGTAGTCGTTGCCCGTCACCTGACGGATCTGGCCCGAATCGACCTGCTTGGTCAGCTCATCGATGGCCTGGTTGAACTGATCTTCGGTGAAGTTTGAAGGGTCATTGCCCTGCGACGCCATGATGCAGCCCATCGTGTCGCGCATCTCCGAGAGCACGGTGACGCGACCCTTCACGGCCGGATCGAAGAGCTGGGCCATGGTCGTCATCTTGTCGTTCCCCGTGGCCTCCTTGTAGGCGGCGACGTTGTAGCCGAGACCGGCGATACCCGACTGCCAGGGCATCGTGTAGTCGCGGTTGGGATCGAAGGAGACGCTGGCAAGCCGAGGGATGATGTTGCCGGCGTTGGGCATGATCGACTTGTCGAGCTTCTGTGCGTAGCCGTTCTGGATCCACAGAGCGGCCATCCAGTCGGTCAGCACGACGATGTCGCGGCCGATGTCCTGGCCCTGCTCGAGCTGAGTCCGGACCTTGGCGAAGAACTCGTTGTTGTCGTTGACATCCTCGGTGTAGGTCACCGCGATGCCGGACTCCTTCTGGAAGGCCTCGAGCGTGGGTCGCAGACCGGACTCCTCGTCGATGTCGATGTAGAGCGGCCAGTTGGACCAGTTGGCGGTCATGTCCTTGTCACTGAGGTCCTCAGCTGCCGGCGCTGACGCAGCACCCGTGGCCTCCGCCTCCGCGTCGCCGCCGGCCCCGCAGGCTGCCGCAGCCATCGCCACCCCGCCGAGGCCAGCGGCCTGCAGCAGTCGGCGACGGGACACCGCCGAGCGCATGGATCCAGTGAGGGCGGCAATGGCTTCGGGTCGCTGCGAGGTCATGATCGGTCCTGTTCTTGAGTCGGTGCTGCAGGGTATCTGGTCGGGTTCAGCGATCGGTGAAGATGGTGCGATGCCACGGCTTGCGGGCGACACCCGTGATGTCCATGGACACATGCTTGACGTTGGTGTACTCCTCGAACGAGTACATGGACATGTCCTTGCCGAAGCCAGACTGCTTGTAGCCGCCATGCGGCATCTCACTGACGATCGGGATGTGGTCGTTGATCCACACGCACCCGGCCTGGATCTCGCGCGACGCACGCAGGCCGCGGAAGACGTTGGTTGTCCAAGCAGATGCCGCCAGGCCGTAGATCGTGTCGTTGGCCAGCGCAATGCCCTCGTCGTCCGTGTCGAACGGAAGCACCACGAGCACCGGACCGAAGATCTCGTCTCGCGCGATTTCCGAGTCCTGAGCGACGTTCGTGACCAGGGTCGGCCGGTAGTAGGCGCCGTTGGCGAGGTCGCCACCGGGGATCACACCGCCTGCCGCGATGGTGGCGCCGTAGCCGCGCGCCCGCTCGACGAAACCCGCCACCGCCTGCTGCTGCCGGACGGAGACAAGGGGGCCGAGGTCGGTCGCCGGATCCATCGGATCGCCCAGCCGAACTCCGTCGAAGAGCGCCGCCGTAGCGGCAACGAACGCGTCGTACAGCGGTCGCTGGACATACGCCCGCGTTGCGGCCGTGCAGTCCTGCCCGGTGTTGATGAGCGCCCCCGCGACGGCACCATGCGCCGCGGCCTCGAGGTCGGCATCATCGAATACGACGAAGGGCGCCTTGCCCCCCAGTTCGAGGTGCACGCGCTTGACCGTCCTGGTGGCGATCTCCATCACCCGCTGGCCCACCGGCGTGGACCCGGTGAACGACACCATCGAGACGCGGGGATCACCGACGAGAGCCTCGCCAACCGAACGACCCGCCCCCATGACGACATTGACCACCCCGTCCGGAATACCAGCAGCGACACAGTCGGCCGCCAGCATCAGCGAGGTGATCGGCGTCATCTCTGCGGGCTTGAGCACGATGGTGTTGCCGGCCGAGATAGCGGGAAGGATCTTCCACATGGCCATCTGCAGCGGGTAGTTCCAGGGGGCGATCGAACCGACGACTCCGATCGGCTCACGCCGGATCATCGAGGTGTGGGTCCCATCCCACTCGGCCGCTGCACTGCCCTCAAGATGGCGCGCTGCTCCAGCGAAGTAGGACACGTTGTCGATCGATCCCGGCACATCGAACTCCGTCGTCAGCCGGATCGGCTTGCCGGTCTGCCGGGTCTCGGCCTCCGCGTACTCGCGCGCCCGACCCTCGAGGATCGCCGCCAGCCGGGTGAGTGCAGCGGACCGCTCACCCGGGGCAGCGCGCGACCAGTCTCCGAAGGCCTCGGAAGCATCGGCCACGGCCTGCTCGGCGTCGGCCACGCCCGCGATCGTCATCCGCTCGACGAGGCTGCCGTCCGCCGGATTCGTGACATCGAATGTCTCTCCCGATGTGCCTGGTCGGGCGCGACCGCCAGAGAAGACGGCGTCAGTCACGAAGGGGACCTCCTTGGCAGGGCGATGAACCGGTGGAACATGTGTTCAGGCATACAACCACGGATAGGGAGGTGCGACAAGGCACTTTCGCTGGATTCCCCGTCGAAACACCTGCGTAACAATGGAAATCGTTGCTGCTCGAAGAGAAAACGACGAATACCTACACCCCGCGCAACGTGGGCCCGGCCTTCGCGGCGGCCGCCAGGGACGTGATGACGTACTGCAGCTGGTCGACGTCATGCTCGTCGAGCACTCCAGTCGTCACGCGGACGTGCGTGCTGGGGCTACCTCCCACCATGAAGGGCGAGCCCGGGGAGACCCGCAGCCCCAGCGCTGCCAGCGTGATCAGAGCCGACCGCTCGTCCGCGACCTCGACCCAGGCATTGATGCCCTCACCGGTCGTGCTCGTGACGCCTTCGCCCGCGAGCCCGGCACGCACGGCGAGGCTGCGCATCGCATACGTCGACCGAGCCCGCGTCACCGCTGCAACGGCTGCGGGATCCGTGAGCAGCTCGACGAGCACGGCCTGGATGAGCCGGCTCGTCCAGCCCGGCCCGAGCATCCGCCTCGACACGAGTGGATCGATGACATCCGCGGACCCGCCCACGGCCGCGATCCGCAGGTCGGGGCCATGTGACTTCGAGTAACTGCGGATGTGGACCGTGCGCTCCGGCAGGTGCATGCCGATGCTGACGTCCTCGCCCGTGGCGATGTCTCCCGAATGATCGTCCTCGACAACGACGGCCTGATAGCCCGACAGCACGTCTGCGAGTGCCCGGCACCGGCCGACGCTCATGCTGATGCCCGTCGGGTTCTGCGCCCGCGGCTGCACGAAGACCGCAACCGGCTCAAGCAGCATCGCAGCAGCCAGGGAGGCGGGCACGATGCCCTCGCCGTCAAGCTCAACAGGCAGGATCTCGGCTCCGGAGCGTTCCAGCAGGTCGATGAGCGGCGGGAAGCCGGGGTTCTCCATCACCACCCGGTCACCGAGCCGGACAACCTCGTCGACCACACGGGACATCGCGTCCAGGGCGCCGTCGACCACGGTCAGGCGACCCGGCACGAATGGCCAGTCACGACGCAGGATCTCCTCGAGTTCGGGCAGCACCGGATCATCGAGATAGCTGGTCGTCCACGACGTGGAACGAGCAACCACGCGGTCGACGGCCTCACGCAGGGGCGGCAGCAGCGCCGGGTCCGGGGTGCCCGTCGAGAGGTTGATCCCCTCGGCCAGTGGAGCCCCGCCAATACCCATGTACCGGGCCGGGCGCGTCGGCTCGACCGTGTCGCGCACGAAGGTTCCTGCACGCCCACGCGCGCGGATCGCCCCGACCGCTGCCAGCGCCTGCCACGCCTCGCTGACCGTGGCGGGACTCACATTGAGCTCCTTGGCGAGGTCGCGCACCGTGGGCAGCCGATCGCCTGTGCGGAGCCGACCGGCGCGGATGAGGCGATGGACCGCCGCCGCGATGCCCTTCGGTGACCGGTCGACAATCGCGGCGGACACCGTGGCCAGGACCGGCTCTGTCGTCGCATGCTCGGGAACGGCGCTGAGCGTCACGGTGCCTCCCGTCCCCAGCCGGCTGCTCGGGAATTTTCCCGCGGATCTTTGTAGAAACGCTGTTGTAACACAATCGAAAGTGTCTAAGGTCAAGAATCACAAAAAGCCCGACACCCCGACGCCCCGCCTCAGCGAGGCAACCAGGAGGATCGAATGACCATCGTTCGCGCAGCGCTCGTCCAGACGAACTGGACCGGCGACAAGGAGTCGATGATCGTCGCGCACGAGGACTACGCCCGGCAGGCGGCCGCACAGGGCGCCCAGGTCGTGTGCTTCCAGGAACTGTTCTATGGCCCCTACTTCTGCCAGGTGCAGGACAAGAAGTACTACGAGTACGCCGAGTCGATCCCCGGCCCGACGACCGAGCGCTTCCAGGCTCTTGCCAAGGAACTCAACATGGTGATGGTGCTCCCGATGTACGAACAGGAGCAGCCGGGCGTCCTGTACAACACCGCCGCCGTCGTCGACGCGGACGGCAGCTACCTCGGCAAGTACCGCAAGCAGCACATCCCGCACGTCAACGGCTTCTGGGAGAAGTTCTACTTCCGGCCCGGCAACGGCGGGTACCCCGTCTTCGACACGGCGGTCGGCAAGATCGGCGTCTACATCTGCTACGACCGTCATTTCCCCGAAGGCTGGCGGGCCCTGGGGCTCAACGGCGCTCAGATCGTCTTCAACCCATCGGCAACGTCGCGTGGCCTCTCGCAGTACCTGTGGAGCATCGAGCAGCCCGCAGCGGCGGTTGCCAACGAGTACTACGTGGGCGCGATCAACCGGGTCGGCATCGAGGATCTCGGCGACGACGACTTCTACGGCCAGTCCTACTTCATCGATCCCGAGGGCAACTACGTGGGAGAGAAGGGCGACCCCTACAAGCCCGAGCTGATCGTCCGCGATCTCGACATGGACCTGCTGGCCGAGGTTCGCAACCGCTGGCAGTTCTACCGCGACCGTCGCCCGGATGGCTACGGCGACCTGGTCCGCCCGTAACCCGAATCCGAAGGGATCAGCCATGACCATCCTGATCAGGAACGGCAGCGTCGTCTCGGCCCAGGGGATCAACCAGGCCGACGTCCTCATCGACGGCGAGAAGATCG
>CAJAKT010000255.1 GCA_903940375.1 uncultured bacterium
CGGCCTGTGCGATCGGTGCCAGAAGTTCGTCGCAGGCCACTTCCGGCATGACCAAGCGGGCCTCCGGCACTGGGCCCAACGCCACCACCGTGGCACCCTGGTAGACGAGATCGACGGCCAGACTGGCAACCGACGCCGACGCCCGTCCGGGTGGGACCACAAGGATCACCGGGACCCCCCGCCCGATCACTGCCCTGGGGCCGTGAGCGAAGTCCGCAGCGCTGTAACCCAGCGCAGGGATTGCACTTGTCTCCATGATCTTGAGGGCACCCTCGGCGGCGATCGGGGCGCTCGGGCCGCGCCCGATCGCCAGCAGGAAGCGGGTTCGATCGACCGGCTGCGCTAGCACCTCGACCGCCTCTACGGGAAACGACGACCTGGTAGCTGCCCGCACCGCATCAGCGACAGCCTGCCGGTCCAGGCGGCGGCCAGCCCATCCAAAGGCGAGGTCGCTGAGGGCTGCGCACTGAGCCGTGAACGACTTCGTGGCGGCGACCGCCAGCTCGGGACCCGCGTCGAGGCTGACCACGTGATGAGCAACCTTGGCCAGTGGAGACTCCGGTGCGTTCGTGATGGCGACAATGAGCGCGCCACCTCTGCGCAGCGCCTCGGCCTCGGCAACGATGTCCGGGGACTCTCCTGACTGGCTGACCGAGACGGCCAGAACACCCGCTGCCTTCGGAACGCTGCCGAACAGGGTCACCGCAGACGGTGAGGTGCTGCCCGTGGGGACACCGAGCAGGATCTCGAACAGGTACTTGCCGTACTCCGCCGCTCGGTGGCTGCTTCCGCGGGCGACCGTGAGGACCGTATGCGGTCGGAACCGGCGGATGTCTTCGAGGACCGCTGGCTCCGCGTGCCCTCCTCCCGTTGCCCACGCGGCGAAGAGATCAGCCTGCTCGGCAATCTCCTCCTGCATGCGTCGGCCTGGGGTACTCACCGGTTCAGCCATGGGCCGCTGGCCGGCCCTTCATACACTGGCCACGGCGGCGTGACCACCCTTCGCTCTGCGGCCGACACGTACGCCGCGCTGACGATCCCGAGCACCTCGAGACCGTCCCGCCCCGTGAGCAGGGGCTCGGCGTGCCCGGCCAGCACATCTACGAAGTGGGCGAACTCCCCGAGCCAACCCCAGGTGTAGGCCTCATCGTGCGCGATCCGCACCAGGCCGATGTTGTGGGCCGTCTTCTCGACGGCTCCGCGGAAGCCGATGTCGCTGTAGGCCAGGAGCGCCTGGCCTCTGGCGAGGTCGGCGCCCACGGCACCAGCTGTCCCGAGTACCTCCAGTCTCTCGTCGATGCCTCCGGGGGCAGCCCACGAGGAATTGATGACCGCGGTCGCACCATTATCGAACCGGAGCGTAATCAGGGAGTGGTCCTCAACGGGATGCTCTGCGTGCACGTACGTGCCCAGGTGAGCCATCACCTCGACAACGGGGTTGTTGCTGTTGAGCCAGCGAGTTACGGCGATGCCGTGACATCCCATGTCGAGCACGACGCCGCCCCCCGATTTCGCTGGGTCGTAGAACCAGCCCGCGTGGGGCCCGCCGTGCCTCTCCCAGTGGTTGAGCTGGATGATCGAGCCGAAGGAGCCGTCGTCGATGAGCGCCTTCACTCGCTGATACCGAGGAGCGAAGCAGAGCTGCTCGGCGTAGAGCAGGTGGACGTTGTCCCTCTCGCAAGCCTCGACCATCGCCACCGCGTCAGCCCAGTTCGGGGCCAGGGGCTTCTCGCAGATGCTCGAGACTCCACGCCTTGCCGCAGCCTCGACCAGGGAACGATGGAGGTGGTTGGGCGTCGCGATGGAGATCGCGTCGCAGGGAACGGAGTCCAGCATCTCCTCGGCTGTGGCGAACACGGGCACCTGCCAGCGTTCCGCGAAAGCGGCGCGTGTCTCGGGGCTTCGGGCGACGCCGGCGCAGACCCGTCCCGCGCGCGTGCGGTTGATCGCCTCCGCATGCAGGTTCCCCGCGAATGCGCCGCCGATGACGGCGATGTTGATCATCGCTCCGACCCTTCACCGGGGAGACGGCTGACGACGTCCCAGGCGGCTTCGGCCTGTTCAGGCGTCACGGCGCCTAGGTTGACGGTGGAGAAGTCCAATTCCTCTGCTTGGACGTAGTCGGCCAGGCGCACGAGGTTTCGGACGACGACCTCACGGGACAGCCCGACCGCATCAGGATGCGCGAGGGTCCCGGCGGACCGGATTATGCGAATGGCCCGGTCCGGGTCGTTACCCTGGATCGTGCTCATCGCGGCCACGCACATGCTGATGAGTTCGCCATGCACGAAGTGCATCCCCGTGTCCTCTTCGAGCGCGTACCCGAGGAAGTGCTCAGTCCCCTCTTCGAAACGCGAGTGGCC
>CAJAKT010000256.1 GCA_903940375.1 uncultured bacterium
CAATCTCGTTGTCGGGAGCACCGTCCTGACTCGCGGTCCACGCAACCACTTTCCGCTCGTGTCGTCGCCTCGGTACCTGTTCATCGCGGGTGGCATCGGTGTCACGCCGATGCTCCCGATGATCGAAGAGGCCGTCGCGACGGGTGCCGACTGGCAGCTGGTGTACGGCGGGCGATCCCGCGCATCGATGGCGTTCCTGCCCGGCCTCGAGCAGTACGGAGACCGCGTCACGCTGCTGCCGCGCGACGAGGCCGAACGCAGCCTGAGCCAGCGGATCGACGAGCTGCTGGGCACTCCTGTCCCCGGCACCCTCGTGTACTGCTGCGGTCCCGAGGCGCTCCTCTCTGCCGTGGAGCAGGCCTGTGCGAGTTGGCCCGACGGCACGCTGCACCTCGAGCGATTCCACGCGAAGCTCGGCGAGGAGGGGCGCGTCGACACCCCGTTCGAGGTCGTCCTTGCCCGTTCCGGTCTCACCATCCAGGTGTCCGCCGACGAGTCGATCTTCCGCGCTGTCGAAGGTGTCGGCATCCCCGTTCTCGGCTCGTGCCATGAAGGAGTGTGCGGAACCTGCGAGACGGTTGTCCTCGAGGGAGATGTCGATCATCGCGATGTCGTCCTCAACGACTCCGAGAAGGCATCGAACGAGACGATGATGGTCTGCGTCTCCCGGTGCATCGGCGATCGACTCGTCATCGACCTGTAGGGAGCGATCATGACAAGCGCATTCCATGGCCGCATCGCGTCGCCTGTCGTCGTACCGACCGACTGCTGGTATGCCGTCGCAACCTCGGCAGGCGTCGGCCGTGAGCTCACCGCGATCCGCGCCGTCGGCCGCCCCGTCGTGCTGTTCCGCTCAGTGGATGGCACCGCCATCGCCCTCGAGGACCGCTGCGCCCATCGGGCCTACCCCCTCAGCGCCGGAACACTCGATGGCGATCTCGTTCGCTGCGGGCTGTGCGGCTTCACCTACGACGCCCAGGGCCAATGCGTCAGCGTGCCGACCCAGGCCCGGGTCCCGTTCGGTGCCTTCGTCGAGGCCTACCCCGTTCGCGAGTCCGATGGCCTTGTCTGGGTCTGGTTCGGTGAGCCGGGCCGTGCACGTCTGCATCGCCTGCCCGAGCTTCCGTGGCTGTCCGACCCGGCATGGGCAACCGTCAGCGGCGAACGCGATGTCGCCGCGAGTTTCCTGCTTCTCCACGAGAACTTCGCAGATGTCACCCAGGTTCCGTTCGTCGCGCCCGACATCTCGCCTGCCGTCCTCGGTGCCGCCCCACCGCCGCTCGACGTCACGGTGAGCGAGACCCGGGTGTCGCTGCGACGGGAGTTCCCACCGGCGCGGATGCCCGCCTGGCAGGCCGCGCTCATCGGGCGGGCACCCGAGGAGGAATTCGCCACCGTGCAGGAGGGCTTCCTGCTCTCACCGGCGGTGTGGGTCGACCACTGGGATGTCGCGCTCGACGACGCGACCTGGGTGCGCCTGCGCTTCACGCAGCTCGTCACCCCGATCGACGAGCGCACCAGCCGGCTCCTGTGGGCGGTCAGCCGGAACTTCGCGGTCGCTGACGCCGCCGCTACCGCTGACCTCAGCGTCATGTTCGCGGACTACTACCGACGGGTGCTCGTGGCGATGGAGACCGCCCAGTCCGTCATCGACCGGGACGGTCCCGGGCGCGAGGTGAACGTGAACTCCGATGTCGTGGGACTCAAGATCCGGGAGATCGTCGAGGCACTTCTGGCCGAAGAGGGCCTATGACGGCGCTAGAGTCCGAACCGAAGCGAAGGGAACTGCCATGGTCACCGTGAACGTGGACTTCAAGGCCTGCAAGTCATCGGCGATGTGCTGCATCGAAGCAGACGATGTCTTCAGCATGGACGACAAGGGCTACCTGCACGTGGCGAGCGACATCGACGAGTCACGGCGCGAGGCTGTTGAGCTTGCCGCCGAACTCTGCCCGAACCGGGCCATCACCGTCGAGCCGTGACATCTCCCACGGCTGAGGTCGTCACGGTCACGGTCGACCGGAGCAAGTGCCAGGGGTACGGCCAGTGCTGTTTCGAGGCCGACGACGTCTTCCATCTCGATGAGGACGGCAAACTCGTCTACATCCCGGAATCGACTGCCGGCCGACGAGCGGATATCGAGCGTGCCGCCGATGTCTGCCCGATGCAGGCGATCACCGTCGCGTAGCGACGGAGAGCCCATATGAGTGTCGTCATCGTTGGTGCCGGGCTGGGCGGTCTGCGATCAGCGGAGTCGCTCCGTGCCGCGGGATATACCGGTCCCATCACCGTCGTTGGTGACGAGCCGTACCTGCCGTACAACCGACCACCTCTGTCCAAGGACGCCCTCGCGGGTGGCATCGACCTCGCTGGCCTGGAGTTCCGTCGCAAGGCCACGGTTGACGATGTCGAATGGCGCCTCGGCTCCCACGCCGCGAGCGCGTCATTTGCCGACCACACGGTGACCCTCGCGGACGGAACCGTGCTGCCATTCGATGGCCTCGTCATCGCATCCGGGATTCGCCCTCGCCGCCTGCCCATCCAGGGACCCGACCAGGGTCGACACGTGCTGCGCACCGCCGACGACGCAATGGGGCTGCGGAGCCTGCTGACACCCGGCTCGCACGTCGTGATCATGGGCGCGGGCTTCATCGGCTGCGAGACGGCGGCAACGGCTCGGCAACTCGGTGCGGAGGTCGCGGTCGTCGCCATCGATGCGGAGCCGATGATCCGACCCCTCGGCACGGAGTTGGGCGCTGGCATGCGGCGCCGGCACGAGGCCCACGGCGTCCATTTCCACCTTGGCCATTCCATCGACGCCTTCGCCGGCGGCGATCGCATCCGCTCCGTGTCCCTGAGCAACGGAACCGAACTCCCGGCTGACGTGGTGATCGAGGCTGTCGGCTCCGTCGCGAACACCGAGTGGCTCGCTGGCAACGGACTCGACCTCACCGATGGCGTTCTCGTCGACGAATCGATGAGGGTCGCTACCGACCTCGCGCCCGTCGTTGCCGTCGGTGACATCGCTCGTCACCCCAATGCCCTCTTCGGCGTGATCGCGAGGCGAATCGAGCACTGGAACATGCCTACGGAGACGGGACGTCGCGCGGGGGCCACTCTGGCCGCGCTCCTCGCGGGCGGTGAGCCGGATGGAGCGCCCTTCACGGCAATGCCCTCGTTCTGGTCCGACCAGTA
>CAJAKT010000257.1 GCA_903940375.1 uncultured bacterium
CGGCTCGTGCTCGTTCGTTCCTGCCGAGGAGCCGACTCGGCGAGGGCATCGAGGCCACCGGGTAGGCCCGCATCCTGCTGGAGGCCGGCTGGACGGTTGGGCGAGGAGAGACCATCACCAAGCCCCTGGCACCCGGTGAGCGGTACTCGTTCAAGGTCACCGGCCAGAGCCTGCTCGTCGAGCGGTTTCCCGACTTCTCCGATGGCTCAACCAACTGGTTCCTGACCATCTCGGTGCCCAGGACGCCCTAGTCCGTCTGCACGAGATCAGATCATCACGGTATTCGGTGTCGTCAGCTCGCAACCGTGACGGCGAACCAGCCGAATGGCGCATAGCGGTGGTTGGCCTCACTGACGGACGGTGAGTTCCAGAGCGCTCGTTGCAGATGTGCCTGATTCGTAAGCACGTGCCGGCCATGGCGCCCGTCAATCGGATCCCAGGTTGGAGCGACGCGCGCAAGGAAGACATAGGAGTCAGCGTCGGTCGTACTGCCCGGAACACACGACACCCTGATCTCGACCGTTCCGGTCGTCTTCCTCGAATCCGAGGGGGAAGTACTCGGCGGGAGGAATGCACCGGCAAGTTCGTTCGGCAGCGCGAGTGGGAACTCATAGGGCTCGATGTGCTGCTGGAGGATCCAGCCATCGGGGACCTCGCATCGCTCGCCCACGCCCAGTTCGATCTGCGTGATGTCTGCACCTCCGACACCGCGAATGGGTTTGCGGACGAAGGCACCGGGACCCGTGACGATCTCCGGCGACCCGAAGGCCGGGATAAAGGCTTCCGCGTACGGACTCGCCGCATCCGCAAGCCAGTGATGCAAGTTCGGGAGAAGTGACTTGTCGGCGACGTACCAGTCCTCGAGCGGCAGCAGCCAGTCAATCGATTCAGTGTCCGCGACGAACTCCGCGAAGAGTTCCCTCTGCTGCGGCTCGAGTCGGACGTAGATCTCGTCGAGTTCCTTCTGGGTCTGCATGGTCACGACGCTGTCGATCCTGCGCATGCGGGGAGGTGACTCGCGCATCGGTTGATCCGCGGAATCGAGCCTCGGCAGGCCGGTGACCGGATCCAGCTCGTATTCCTCGTGGTACCACCCCTGATCATCTCTGCGGAGGTCCGTGGCGAGGAGGAACCCGCGGGCGGTCCCGTCGTCAGACAGGGCCGCCGCCCAGCCCGCTTCATCGATGAGGTTCCCGGTCGTGGATGGGAAGTTGCCCAGCACGGAGATCGATGACTCACGTCCGCGCCCAATGAGCAGATTCGCGATGGCCTCGTTCGGCGCAATCGCGCCGTGCCAGGTGCGCGGGGACCAGCGTCCTCGCCCCAGCGCCGCGTGCTGGCGCCACAGAATGTCCAGGTAGTCGTACCCGCTCTGGAGTTCCACAACGCTGAGGGACGGTCCGTCTTGGCCCTCGCACACAATGAAGTCAACGCTCATCGGCAGCAGCCCCTCACCCTCGCCGGCGATGCGACCACTCGCCCACGGCGTTGAGAACGGGTCATGGGCAGGCTTGCTGCGGATCGGTGCGCCCGCGAATGACGGCTCCCGGCCCCTCATCCAGGCCTCGAGCCCACCGCAGGCGTCGATAGCCTCCTTGACGTAGCGATCAACCGCGCGGAGAGCCCCGGTGAGGTAGTCCGCCATGGCACGGGGGATCTCGATCGATGTCCCGTACTGGCATTCCATCGGTCCCCTGACCGGATGAGTTCCGTACACCTGCCGCAACCCAAGCTCTGTCAGTTCCTGCCAGTAGGAGTCCACCTCGACCGCCGTGAGGTCGAGTACTCGCGGCAATGGACAGGTCAGGTTCGCGATCCGGATCACGCGGGCGCACCGATCCCGTAGTGGAAGATCCCCCAGCGGTGCTGGCCACGATCGATGCGATCCAGCCGCTTGGTCAGCACGTCATGCCACTCGTCGTTGATCCCGGGACCGCCGAGGGCCTCTCGGCAGTACTCGGCATGGCGCTCCGTGCCGTCCTCGACGTGTCGGCGTTGGAATCCGTGTCGGGCGAGCAGCTCGTCCCAGTCATCGAACCGACGGATGTCATACCGGTAGCGCTCGACGTAATCACGCATCTCCGGCCCGTCCTCGCCGATGCAGAAATCCGCAAACAGCAGCGCCCCCTGGGGACGGAGCAAGGACCGAATCCTCGACACGAGTCGATCCTTGTCATGGATGTGCAGGAAGGCACAGTTGCTGAACACCAGGTCGTACGTCGTGCCCGTATCGAAATCCAGAATGTCCGAGTGGAACAGAACGACATCGTCCCCCCGATTCTCAGAAGCCAGCCGACTCCGGGCGATGTCGATCATCTCTGCGCTGACATCCACACCATCGACATGCGCGCCGTAACGATCCGCGATGAGTCGCGCAGGTCCGCCAAGCCCGCATCCCACGTCGAGCACTCGCGCCGGCGTGATCGGTCCGGCGAGGTCAAGGATGCGCTCGTTCTCGCGTCGCCCTCCAATGTTGTAGAAGTTGCGCCCGAAGATGCGCTCGTCCCGCAGGATCTCTGCCTGGTTGTACTGGCTGTCCGACAGGAACTGCGGAGTGACCACCGGCATCGACTTGTTCATGATTGATCCATCCCTCAGCGGCCGCGTGCATTCGCCACGGCTCCACGGGATCCCGGGAGCAAGAGGATGGCCGCAGCGCCGAACGACACGCAGAACGCCAGACCCATGATGCCCAGAGCCGACTCCTGCGCGCCGCTGATGGTGTCTGGATCATCGAGAAGAACCTCGCGGAGCCGAGGATCCAGGGTGCCGTCGCGTGCCACGAGATCCGCAGAGGAGACGCCGCCGCGGATCTCCGCCGCGATCGTCTGTGCCCGCTCCGGGGAGTAGCCCCGCTGCTCGAGTCCACCGGCAAACGATGACGCGAACCCGGAGAAGACGACGATTCCGACGATCGTCCCGCCCACGACGAACCCCACGCTGCTCAGCGCATCGGCAAGGGCGGAGGAACCATCTGAGCCGTCCTTGGGCGAGTGATTGAGGAAGTGTTCCGTGACGGGGCCGGTTGAGCCCACACTCGGGATCGCGACCAAGGACGCGAGCAGGACGATGCGCCAGGGGTCTGCTGTGGTGGCGACTGCCGACAGACCCAACGAGAGCAGCGCAGCCGAACCCAGCGCCACGAGAGCCGCACGTTGCGCTCCCAGACGCCCTGCCACGAAGCCGAAGAGTAGGCCGCCCGCGATACCGGCCACTTCGGTGATGGTGAGGACCAAAGTCGCAGTCGCGACGCTGTAGTCAAAGCGGAACTGAAGGAAGACGCTGGCATAGAAGGTCAGGCTCACGCTCCAGATCAGCATCAGCGCCAGAGCAGCACGGATCCCGCCGGGACTGCCCAGTACGCGCAGATCCAATCCGGGTGCGCTCTGCCGGCGAAGGGCCACGACGAGCATCCCGCCGAAGAGCCCGGCCGTGGCAAGCGCGATCACCGTCGGTGGTCCGGGCGCATCCAGAGTGGTGGCCGCGTAGCAGAAGGCGGCAAGTGCGACGCCGGCGAGCACCGGGGTAACCCATTCACCGGCATCGGACCGAGGCTGACGGCCCGGAACGCAGGCCACCGACAGGATGAGGAGCAGTGCAGCAGCTCCCGCCCACAGCAGCGGGACGAACCGCCAGCCAAACTGCGCACTCATCGAAGCGCTCACGTTGGGGACCACCAGGGCGATGATTGGTGACAGCGCCGCCACCACACCGAACGCCTTCCCCCGTGATGAGCCCACGGCGAAGGTGACATTGATGAGCGAGAGCCCCACAACAGTCGTGATGACGCTGCCGATACCCACGAGGGCCAGTCCGACGACGAGTGTGCCGAAACCAGGAGCGCCCACCATGATCATGGCGCCAAGGCCGAATGCGGCACTGGCCAGCGCCAGCGTCATTCGTCGGCCCAGACGGACAGCCAGCGCGGCGGCCACGAAGACCATGAGGAGCCCAGCCATCACGGGGAAGAACTGAAGGGCGTTCGCGTCATCAATCGACAGCGAGAACTCGTCCTGAATCGGCACGGCGATGACAGCGAAGTCCGGGATGAAGGCCATCGCGGTAGCGAGGAAGGCCGTCGCAATCACGAGAGTCCGGCGCTCGCTCGCCACGAAGTGGGGCCGCCCAACCACCAGCACAGGCTAGAGCCTGTCGTCACACGGAC
>CAJAKT010000258.1 GCA_903940375.1 uncultured bacterium
CAACGGGAGACGGAAGACCCGGACGAGTTCCTGGACTCCCTCCGCTACGACCTCGGCTCATCTGAGGTCTTCGTGTTCACGCCGAAGGGCGATGTCGTTGCGCTGCCGTCGAAGTCGACGCCGGTTGACTTCGCCTACTCCGTGCACACGGAGGTGGGCCATCGATGTGTTGGCGCCAGAGTCAACGGGAAGCTCGTCCCGCTGGAGTCGTCGCTCGAGAACGGCGATGTGATCGAGATCTTCACGTCCAAGGCCGATGGCGCAGGCCCCAGCCGCGACTGGCTGTCCTTCGTTCAGTCACCGCGTGCACGCACGAAGATCAAGGCCTGGTTCTCGCGCGAGCGACGCGACGAGGCGATCGAGACAGGCAAGGACGCCATCGTCCGCGCCATGCGCAAGCAGGGTCTTCCGCTCCAGCGGATGATGACCAATCAGGCGCTGTCGGGGATCGCCGCCGGACTGCATCAGGTGGACATCTCGGCGCTGTACGCGTCCGTGGGGGAGGGCCGGATCTCGGCCGCGGCCATCGTGCAGCGGCTGGTGGAGTCGGCGGGCGGTGTCGACGGTGCCGCCGACGACGCCGCCGAGATGCTGAGTCCTAGCGCCGTCCAGCGCTCCCGGACCTCGGGGGATGTCGGGGTCATCGTCAAGGGTGCCGATGATGTGTGGGTCAAGCTCGCCCGATGCTGCACCCCCGTGCCGGGCGACGAGATCGTCGGCTTCGTCACGCGTGGGGCAGGCGTTTCGGTGCACCGGGCCGACTGCGTCAATGTGCCGGGCCTGCAGGCCGAGCCCGACCGCATGGTCGAAGTCGAGTGGGCGCCGACCTCGAACAGCGTCTTCCTGGTGAACATCCAGGTCGAGGCGCTGGACCGGGCGCGCCTGCTGTCGGACGTGACCCGCACGCTCTCGGACACCCACGTGAACATCCTGAGTGCATCGGTGACCACGACACGCGAGCGCATCGCGCTGTCGCGGTTCACGTTCGAGATGGCCGACCCCAAGCACCTGGGCTCGGTGCTGCGTGCGGTGCGCAACGTGGAGGGTGTCTACGACGCCTACCGCGTGTGAGCCGGCGAACACCGCCTCGATCTTGAGGTTGCGGGCGTTACGACGGCGCTAAAACGCCACCAACCTCAAGATCGAGGGGCAGCGTAGGTGGGACTCGGCTAGCGGCCCATCAACGCCTTGGTCGAGGCGATCTGCTGATCGAAGGCAGCAGTGGCGGCATCGTCGCCGCGGGCGGCTGCGGCATCGCGCTTGGCCTGCAGCCGGCCGAGAGCCTCGGTGAAGGCGTCGGTGGCCACCCCGCCGCTGGTGGACTTCCAGGCGTCGGCCTCGGCGCCGCGGATGGTGTCCTCGATCTTCTTCAGCCGACCCTCAAGCCGCTCACGCTCACCCCGCGGCAGGTCGCCGGCCTTGTCCCAGCGGTCCTGAATCGCCCGGAGCGAGGTCTTGGCCGCCTTGAGATCGGTGACGGGAAGCAGGGCCTCGGCCTCGGCGAGGAGTGCCTCCTTAGCCGGGACGTTGGAGCGCAGACCCTCCTGCTCGGCATCCTCAGCGGCCGTGCGAGCCGCGTAGAAGGCATCCTGCGCGGCCTTGAAGCGCTTCCAGAGCTTGTCCTCGTCGGTGCGGGAGCCGCGCGGAGCGGTCTTCCAGTCACCCATGAGGTCCCGCAACTGCTTGGACGTCTTGACCCAGTCGGTCGAGACCGCGAGCGCCTCGGCCTTGGCGATGAGATCGCGCTTCGCGCTCATTGCCTCCTTGCGCTGGCCGTCAAGCTCGCTGAAGTGCTGACGGCGACGCTTGTCGAAGCCGGTTCGGGCGGTGCTGATGCGCTGCCACAACTCCTGCTCCGTCGAGCGGTCGCCTCGGGGGAGGGACTTCCATTCCTCGACAATGGCCGCGTACCGCTCTGTGGTCGTGCGCCACGAGGTGGATTCGCCGAGGGCTTCGGCCTCGTCGGCAAGGGCCCGACGCTGGACGAGTGCGGCCTCGCGCTGCTCGGCCTTGCGGGCGCGGGCAGCGGCCTTGGCCGACTCGACGCTTGCTGCTACTCGATCACATCGCGCTTCGAGGCCGGCGACGTCGCCAACGAATGAGCGTGCGGCGAGCCCTTCACGGACCCGGGCCAGGACGGTCTCTGCCTGCTCCGCCGGAGCGCGGTGGTCGGAGAGTCGCTTCTCGATCAGGTCGATCTCCACGACGAGGTCGTCGTACTTGCGACCGAAGAAGGCCAGGCCCTCTGCTGGGGTGCCGGCAGCCCACTGGCCGACCACGACTTCGCCCTCGGGGGCCAGCAGGATGACCGTGCCGTCGGCCTCAACGCGCCCGAACCGAGTCGGGTCACTCGCCGCGGTGGGCGCGGGGGGGCGCAGCGCGGCGGGCGTGGGAACGCCGATGTCGGACATGGATCAACCTGCTTTCCTGCGTTGGGCGGTAAGACCGACCGTCTGCGAGCACTCTCGAGGGTCAACCCTAGCCATGGCTACTGCTTCTACTGGACCGTTGCCGATTCGATAAACAATGGCTGGCGCGGAGTTCCGTCTGCGCCACCGTCCCCGACCCCCACTGAGGCCACCTCCTGGACCATGTCCAGACCAGAGGTGACGGTGCCCCAGATGGTGTAGTCACCCGGCAGCGTGGTGTCGGCGTAGACGATGAAGAACTGGGATCCGGACGTGCCGGGACCAGCATTGGCCATCGCCACCGTGCCGGCGGGGTAGTTGGCTGCACCATCCGCGGGCAGGTTCTCGTCAGGGACGGTGTAGCCAGGACCGCCGGTGCCGTCGCCGGCCGGATCGCCGCACTGCAGGACGAAGATTCCCTCCGTCGTGAGGCGATGGCACTGGGTGTTGTCGTAGAAGCCCTGCTGAGTGAGGAACACCTCGCTGGCGACCGTGGCCGGGGCCGCCGGGTCCAGGGCGATCACGATGTCACCGCAGTTCGTCGTGAGGGTGAGGCTGGTGGCCGTTCCGTCAGCGGGCGGTGCGCTGAAGGTCTGGTCGTTGGGTCGGGGAGTGCCCGGGGCGGTGCAGTCCAGAATCGATGGCTCGCCAAGGGCGGGATCGCTCACGGCGGCGGAGGCTGATGCGCTCGAGCCGACGCTCGCCGAGGCTGATGGCTCGGCTGAGGCGGCAGCGGACGGCGAGGCCGACGCTGATGTGCTTGCGGCCGCACTGCTCGTCGGCTCCGCCGTTACGGGCGCGGGGGAGTTCTGACGACTCAGGACAACCCAGCCGACAGCACCGAGGACGAGCACCACGACCACCACGATGGCGACAATGCGCTGGTTGCGGCGTCGACGGTCGGCCCCTGCGGCGCGGCGTGCCTGCTGGCGCTCGTACTTGGCGCGGGCGATCTCGCGCTGGCGCTTACTGCCGGACATGGGGTTCCCTTCGACGTTTCGGCCTCGTGAGTCTATGCGCCGTCGGTCAACGACCGACGGACCGGCCGATAGGCTGGCTTCCTCACTTCCACCGAGGGGCCTTCGTGCTGATTGCCGGCTTTCCCGCGGGCTCGTGGGGGACGAACTGCTACGTCCTCGCCACCGGCCCCGGCGAGCCGTGCCTGATCATCGATCCGGGCCAGCAGTCCATCGACGGCGTCCACGAGATCCTGCGCGAGCACCGGCTGGCCCCCGCTGCCGTCCTGCTGACGCACGGGCATATCGACCACGTGTGGTCGGTGGCACCGTTGTCGTCCGAGTTCGGCATTCCGGCCCTCATCCACGTCGATGACCGACATCGCCTCGTCGATCCGGCGGGCACGAGCATCCTGGCGGCCCGCGAGCAGCTCCTCGCCATGACGAAGAACTCACTGGAGCTGACGGAGCCCGATGACGTCAGGTTGCTGACGGATGAGCAGACGCTTGATCTCGCCGGCATTCCGATGGTGGTGCGGCACGCTCCGGGCCACACTGAGGGATCGGTCGTGTTCTGCCTCGACGAGGTGATGTTCAGCGGCGACGTGCTCTTTGCCGGCTCCATCGGCCGCACCGATCTCCCCGGTGGCGACCACGACGCGATGCTCGATTCGCTGCGCCGGGTGATCCTGCCGGCTCCCGATGACCTCGTGGTCCTGCCGGGACATGGCCCCCAGTCGACCATCGGGCAGGAGCGGGCGACGAACCCCTATCTGCGCTCGCTCGTCGACGACATGGATGTCCCGCGCAACCCGAAGGGGATGTAGCGATGGCCAAGGTCACCAAGCTGTCGGGCTTCCCCGAGTGGCTGCCGGACGGACGCATCGCGGAGCTGACCGTCCTCGATACTGCTCGTCGAATCTTCGAACTGCATGGCTTCGCATCCATCGAGACCCGGTCCGTGGAACCACTGGAGCAGATGCTGCGCAAGGGGGAGATCGACAAGGAGGTCTACCTGCTGCGGCGGCTGCAGGCCTCCGAAGGGGAGGCCGATCCCGGGCTGGGCCTGCACTTCGACCTCACGGTGCCCTTCGCCCGTTACGTGCTCGAGAACGCCGGTCACCTGGAGTTCCCGTTCCGGCGCTACCAGATCCAGAAGGTGTGGCGCGGTGAGCGGCCGCAGGACGGTCGCTTCCGCGAGTTCACGCAGGCCGACATCGATGTCGTCGACCGCGACACCCTCGCCTTCCACCATGACGCGGAGATGGCCGTGGTCATGGCGACTCTGCTGGCGGAGCTGCCCATCCCGCGGGCCATCGTCCAGGTCAACAACCGCAAGCTGGCGGAGGGCTTCTTCTCGGGTGTTGGCGCCGATGACACTGCAGCGGTCCTGCGCAACGTCGACAAGCTCGACAAGATCGGGCCGGCGAAGGTCACTGACCTGCTGGTCTCCGACGCCGGCCTGACCCCTGCCGCGGCCCAGGCCTGTCTGCAGCTGGCATCTATCCGCACGACCGACACGTCGTTCGTCGAACAGGTGCGGGCGCTGGGTGTCCGCAATGACCTGCTCGAGGAAGGGCTCGACGAGCTGGCCCGAGTGGTTGCGGCGGCGAATGCCGTCGTGCCGGGAGCCGTCGTCGCCGACCTCAAGATCGCGCGCGGGCTCGACTACTACACCGGCACCGTCTACGAGACTCAGCTGGTGGGGCACGAGAATGTCGGCTCCATCGCCTCAGGTGGCCGTTACGACTCGCTGGCATCCGATGGCCGGCAGACGTATCCGGGTGTCGGCATCTCCCTTGGCGTCACCCGTCTGGTGTCGGTATTGCTCGGTCGTGATCTCGTGTCCGTCTCGCGGTCCGTTCCGTCAGCTGTTCTCGTGGCGGTCATCGACGAGGAGCAGCGGGTGGCGAGCGAGGCTGTGGCAACGTCACTCCGGGCGCGCGGCATCCCGTGTGAGGTCGCGCCGAAAGCCGACAAGTTCGGCAAGCAGATCCGCCACGCCGACCGCCGCGGCATTCCCTTCGTCTGGTTCCCTGACGCCGGTGGCGACAGTGTGAAGGACATCCGGTCCGGTGATCAGGCATCCGCCGACCCGTCGACCTGGAATCCGCCAGCAGCAGACTTGCACCCGACCGTCATGACCGTCGCACAGGAGGAATCACCGTGATCCGCACCCATGGAGCAGGGACGCTGCGAGCGGCCGATGCCGGCAGCACCGTGACCTTGGCCGGCTGGGTGGCGAGTCGCCGTGACCACGGCGGTGTCGCCTTCCTCGACCTGCGTGACGCCAGCGGTGTCGTCCAGGTGGTCGTGCACGACCCGGCGGTTGCGCATCCGTTGCGTGATGAGTTCTGCATCAAGGTCACCGGCACCGTTGAGCGTCGTCCCGATGGCAACGAGAACGCTGACCTGGCAACCGGCGACGTCGAGATCATGGTGACGGATCTCGAGGTCCTCTCGGTTGCTGCACCGCTGCCCTTCCCCATTGATGATCGCGTGGCCGTCAATGACGAGATCCGCCTGAAGTACCGATACCTGGACATGCGTAGGGCGGCAACCGGCGACGCACTGCGTATGCGATCCAAGGTCAACCAGATCGCGCGCAACGTCCTGTTGGATCGTGACTTCGTCGAGATCGAGACGCCGACACTCACGGCGTCGACACCCGAAGGTGCGCGCGACTTCCTCGTTCCGGCGCGGCTGGCGCCGGGCTCATGGTTCGCACTGCCGCAGTCCCCGCAGCTCTTCAAGCAGCTGCTGATGGTGGGAGGCATGGAGCGCTACTTCCAGATCGCCCGCTGCTACCGCGACGAGGACTTCCGTGCTGATCGCCAGCCGGAGTTCACCCAGCTCGACATCGAGATGTCCTTCGTCGAGCAGGAGGATGTCATCGAGGTGGGCGAGGCCGTCATCCGCGCCGTGTGGCAGGGCGTGCTCGGCTACGAGATCGGAGACATCCCGCGGATGACGTACGCCGAGGCGATGCGTCGATACGGCAGCGACAAGCCTGATCTCCGCTTCGGGCTTGAGCTCGTCGACATGACCGAGTACTTCGCCAACACGCCGTTCCGTGTCTTCCAGGCCCCGCATGTCGGCGCGGTTGTCATGCCCGGTGGCGCGAGCCAGCCTCGTAAGGGCTTCGACGCCTGGCAGGAGTGGGCGAAGCAGCGCGGCGCCAAGGGCCTCGCGTACGTCACGGTCGCTGACGACGGCACCCTGGGTGGCCCCGTCGCGAAGAACCTCAGCGAAGCAGAGGTTGCCGGGCTGGTCGAGGCCACGGGGGCTCAGCCGGGCGACTGCGTCTTCTTCGGCGCGGGCAAGGCCGGAGATGCCCGTGCGCTGCTCGGGGCGGCCCGACTCGAGATCGCCAGGCGGCTGGGTCTCATCGACGAGTCCGCATGGTCCTTCCTGTGGGTCATCGACGCACCGATGTTCGAGGAGGTCGAGAACGAGGACGGCACCCTCGGGTGGACCGCCGTGCATCACCCGTTCACGTCGCCCACCGTTGAGTGGCTGGACCGGTTCGAGCAGTCACCCGGGGAAGCGCTTGCCTACGCCTACGACATCGTCTGCAACGGCAATGAGATCGGTGGCGGCTCCATCCGTATCCACCAGGCCGATGTCCAGAAGCGCGTCTTCGACATGCTCGGCATGAGCGAGGAAGAGGCGCGCGGCAAGTTCGGGTTCCTCCTCGATGCCTTCGCCTTCGGTCCGCCGCCGCATGGCGGAATCGCCGTCGGATGGGACCGCATGTGCATGCTGCTCGCCGGAGCCCCGTCGATCCGCGATGTGATTGCCTTCCCGAAGTCCGGCGGTGGTCAGGACCCCTTGACGGGTGCGCCGACCCCGATCACGCCGCAGCAGCGCAAGGAGGCCGGAATTGACGGGCCGCCCGCTCCGCCAGCTCAGACCGGCTGACCTCTTCGTCCGGTGGGTTCTCGCTGACGAGATCCCTTCGGTGCTGATCGAGGAGGGCGACTGCCTTGGCTGGATCGGTGGCGCGGAGATGGCGGGCGAGACCTGGGCCACGGCCCTCGGACCGGATGCCCGCACCTGTGCGCGCCTGATCGAGAGACTGGCCGAGAGCATCCGCATCGATGGCGTGACGGTGCCGGAGGATGCCTTCGCGTTCCTGCCGCAGACGTTGCAGAGCCCTGATCCTGGCCACTGGTGCTTCTGGGTTCACGACTCCGCGCTGGTGCCTATCGGTGACAGTGATGCAATCGATCTCGCCGACGATGATCCGCGCATCGCGCCGCTGCTGGAGCACTCCGACTCCGCCCACATCTTCCCCGGTGACCCGCGGATCGTCCGCTGGGTCGGCGTGGTCGAGGGGGACCGGTTGCTCTCCGTGGCCGCGCAGCGTGCGGAGGTCACTGGTGCTGCGCACATCGTCAGCGTCTGCACGGTGCCCGATCGGCGAGGTGAGGGCCTGGCGCGACGGGCCTGCACCCGGATCATGCAACGGGCCGCCGCAGACGGGGCCCCGGCCATCGTCCTGGAGATGTATGTCGCCAATGACGCGGGCCGCAGGGCATACGAGGCCCTCGGCTTCCGCGAGGTGGGCCGCTACCGGTCCGGGCTGCTGCGCGGAGGCGGTAAACCGCGATGACAGCGTGGCTAGGGTGACCGCATGACGCTGTTCGACGACGGATTCTCCGGCTCGCGGTCGAACGCACCCCTTGCCGTCCGGATGCGTCCGCGCACCCTGGACGATGTCGTCGGACAGGACGCGGCGCTTGCTGCCGGTAGCCCCCTGCGGACCCTGCTCACCGCGGCTGCGGACGCGCCGGTCGTCTCCGTCATCCTCTGGGGGCCGCCCGGTACGGGCAAGACGACTCTCGCTTCCCTGCTGTCGGCGGGCAGCGGACGATCCTTTGTCGAACTGTCGGCCGTCACAGCAGGCGTGAAGGACGTCCGGGCGGTCATCGAGCGGGCGCGTGGGTCTCTGGGCATGCATGGGCGCGGAACCGTGCTCTTCATCGACGAGGTGCATCGCTTCAGCAAGTCACAGCAGGATGCGCTCCTGCCCGCCGTCGAGAACGGCTGGGTAACCCTCATCGCGGCCACGACCGAGAACCCCAGCTTCTCCGTGATCGCACCGCTCATGTCGCGCAGTGTGATGGTCCGACTGTCGCCGCTCACCGAGGCGCACATCGACGAACTGCTGCGCCGGGCCGTCGAGGATCCCCGCGGTCTCGGTGGGCTCGTTGTGGTCGACGACGACGCGCTGGCTCATCTTGTCCGGACGGCTAACGGAGATGCCCGTCGTGCGCTCACGGGACTGGACGCTGCTACCGCGTCGGCGACGCCCGGAGCCGATGGTCGGACCGTGGTCACGCTCGCTGATGCAGAGATGGCGGTGCAGCAGGCCGCCATCATCTACGACAAGGACGGCGATCAGCACTACGACGTCATCAGTGCCTTCATCAAGAGCATCAGAGGCAGCGACCCAGACGCCGCCCTGCACTATCTGGCCCGCATGCTGGAGGCGGGGGAGGACCCGCGCTTCGTGGCTCGTCGGCTCATGATCCTGGCCAGCGAGGACATCGGCATGGCGGAGCCGAGTGTCCTGCAGACGACGGTCGCGGCGGCTCAGGCGACGGCCATGATCGGAATGCCGGAGGCGGCGATCATCCTGGCTCACGCCACCATCCACGCGGCCCTGGCGCCGAAGTCGAATGCGGTTGTCGTCGGCCTGGGTGAAGCAGTCGCTGATGTGCGTTCAGGAGGCATCGGGCGGGTGCCGCCCCACCTTCGCGATGGCCACTACCCGGGTGCGGGCGCCCTGGGCCACGGTGCCGGCTATCTGTACCCGCACGACCTGCCAGGCGGGATCGCGGCCCAGCAGTACCTGCCGGATGAGCTGATCGACCGGGTCTACTACCGGCCGAGCAGGCATGGCGCCGAGGCCGCATGGGGCGACATCGCCGCCCGACTCTCGGAACTGCGGCACGGGGACGACCGTTAGGGTTGGCTCCATGCGGAGGATGGTGTGGATCGCCGTGGGCGCTGCCGGCGGCATCGTCGTCTACCGGCGTGCCCAGCAGGCCCTCTCCGATGCACGGGAGAAGGGGATGGTCCTGAGTGTCCAGCAGGCCGGCCTCTCCGCCGCAGGCGCGCTCAATGCGGCCCGCGTGATGGCTGCCGGCGCGGCCACGGCCGTCGATCCGCGCGAGCGAGCAGCATCCCGTCCACCCGCGCCCGGCGCCGCCGCCGCTCAGGTCCTTCGTCAAGCCAAACTGGGAGATTAGTCGTGGAGTCCGCAGAGATCCGTAGCCGCTTCCTGCGGTTCTTCGCCGATCGTGGCCATCAGGTCGTGCCGTCGGCGTCCTTGCTGCTCGACGATCCCACGCTCCTCTTCGTCAATGCGGGCATGGTGCCCTTCAAGCCCTACTTCCTCGGTGAGGCCCCGCCGCCCTACCCCCGTGCGACCAGCGTCCAGAAGGTGGTCCGCACTCTCGACATCGAAGAGGTCGGCAAGACCACGCGCCATGCGTCCTTCTTCCAGATGGCCGGCAACTTCTCGTTCGGCGACTACTTCAAGGAGCAGGCGATCCCGTTCGCATGGGAACTGCTGACGATGTCGGTCGCCGATGGCGGTTACGGGTTCCCCGAGGATCGCCTGTGGGCCACGGTCTACGAGGATGACGACGAGGCGATCGAGATCTGGCACACCGTTGCCGGCCTGCCCTACGAGCGCATCCAACGTCGTGGTCCGGCCGACAACTACTGGTCTATGGGGGTGCCCGGACCGGGTGGTCCCTGCTCGGAGATCTACTTCGACCGTGGTCCCGAGCACGGGCGTGAGGGTGGGCCGGTCGCCGACGAGGATCGCTATCTCGAGGTCTGGAACCTCGTCTTCATGCAGGACGAGCTCTCCGACGTGCGTTCGAAGACCGACTTCGACATCCGTCAGCCGCTGCCGGCAAAGAACATCGATACGGGCATGGGCCTGGAGCGCATGGCGGCGCTGCTGCAGGGCGTCGACAATATCTACGAGATCGACACGACCCGCGGAATCCTTGACCGCGCAGCGGAGCTGAGTGGGGCCCGCTACGGACAGAACGATCGCGACGACGTCGCCCTCCGGATCGTCGCCGACCATGCCCGGACCTGTGCGTTCCTGATCGGCGACGGAGTGATTCCCGGCAATGAGGGGCGTGGCTACGTCCTTCGACGGATCATGCGCCGCACGATCCGGATGATGCGGCTGCTCGGCGCACAGGAGCCCACGATGAGTGAGCTCGTTGACGCCACCGTCCTCGCGATGGCTCCGCAGTACCCGGAGCTGAACGACGAGGTCAATCGCATCCGGAAGGTCTCCGTAGGCGAGGAGGCTGCCTTCCTGCAGACGCTGAAGACCGGCACGACCATCTTCGATACCGCCGCTGCCAGCGTGCGCACAGGTGGCGGAACACAGTTGTCAGGAGACGAGGCATTCGCCCTCCACGACACCTATGGGTTCCCGATCGACCTGACTCTCGAGATGGCGGCGGAGCAGGGGCTCAGCGTCGATGAAGAGGGCTTCCGCCGCCTGATGAAGCAGCAGCGTGAACGCGCGAAGGCCGATTCGAAGGCGCGCAAGAGCGGGGTCACGGCCACCACGGCCTACCGCGACATCCTGCAGGCGGGCGGCACCACGACGTTCACCGGATACACCGAGTCCGTCAGCGAGTCGCAGGTCATCGGGATCGTGAAGGACGGCGACACCGTTGCGGCCGCCTCGGTTGGCGATCACGTGGAGATCGTCCTGAACCGCAGCCCCTTCTATGCCGAGGCAGGCGGGCAGCTGGGGGACCACGGGCGACTCGTGAGCTCAGATGGAGCGGTCGTGGAGATCTACGACGTGCAGACTCCGGTGCCTGGCCTCTTCGTGCACCGTGGTGAGGTCGTCGACGGTGAGCTCGTCAGCGGGTCGACGGTCATCAGCGAGGTCGACGCAGCGCGACGGCGAGCCATTTCGCGCGCTCACACGGCCACGCACATGATCCACCGTGCGTTCCGAGAGCGGCTCGGCGACACGGCAACGCAGATGGGTTCGGAGAATGCTCCCGGGCGACTGCGCTTCGACTTTCCGAGCCCCACTGCTGTTGCCCCGGCCGTTCTGCGGGAAGTCGAGCAGCACGTCAACGAGGTGCTGATCGACGACCTCGCCGTCTCGGCGCAGACGATGACGCAGGACGAGGCGCGCGCCATGGGTGCGATGGCGTTGTTCGGCGAGAAGTACGGCGATCGCGTGCGCGTCGTGTCCGTCGGCGACTGGGCACATGAACTGTGCGGCGGAACCCACGCCCAGCGGTCCGGGCAGCTCGGTGTCGTGACTTTCCTGTCCGAGGGTTCGATCGGTGCCGGTGTCCGCCGGGTCGAGGCACTGGTCGGCACCGATGCATACCGATTCCTCGCGCGCGAGCATGTCCTCGTCTCGCGCCTGTCCGAACTGGTCAAGGCGCCCTCGGACCAGCTGGTCGAGCGTGTTGAGAAGACCATCGCGGCCCTGAAGGATGCCGAGCGCGATCTGGCCAAGGTGCGCAGTGCGCAGCTTGCCACCAGCCTTGACGGAATCATCGGCGAGGGCAAGGACATCGGGGCCGTACGGCTCTGGGCCTTCCAGGCGCCCGAGGGCACCACGGGCAATGACCTGCGCGAGCTCATGACCAAGGCGCGTGGACGTGCGCGCGGTGACATCCCGGTCGTTGTCGTCGGCACTGCTGTCAGTGAGGGCAAGGTGGCGATCATCGCCGGTGCGTCGCCGCAGGCGATTGCGCTCGGCGTCACGGCGAATGCGCTCCTGCAGGCTGCTGCTCCGAGCATCAACGGCCGCGGTGGTGGCAAGGACGATGCGGCGCAGGGCGGCGGTACCGATCCCGCGGGAATCCCCGCCGCGATGGAGGCGGTCGAGGCCTTGCTGCGCGAGCGGGCGGGGCAATAGGCCCGTGCGCCCCGGTGTCCGTATCGCCTGTGATGTCGGCAGCGTTCGGATCGGCGTGGCCCGAAGTGATGCGTTGGGGATGCTGGCCGTCCCGCTCGATGCGGTGCGCGCCGGTGACGGCGACCTTGACGCGATCTGCGCGGTGATATCGGAGTGGGAGGCCGTCGATCTCTATGTCGGGCTGCCCCTTCATCTCAGCGGCACGGAGGGTGAGGCAGCCGCGGGCGCGCGCGCATGGGCCCTCTCGCTGGCGGAACGCACCGAGGTGCCCGTTCGTCTGATCGATGAGCGGCTGTCGACCGTGCAGGCCCAGCGTGGGCTGCACGCGAGCGGGCGGTCGACACGCCAGTCGCGGTCCGTGATCGACAGTGCATCTGCTGTCATCGTGCTGCAGTCAGTGCTCGATCAGGAGCAGCGCACCGGGCTGCCGCCCGGTGAAGTGGTAGCGCCAGCATTCGGTGAGAGAGGGGAGCAGTCGTGAGCCAGCTCGAGCCGTTCATGACGTCAGGCCCCCTGCCGCCGTCGCACAACCGCAGCACGTGGGGACGGCGAATCGCGGCCCTGATCTCTCTCGGCCTGGCTGCCCTGATGATCGGGTTCTCGGTCTACCTCGTACGGGGACCGGACGAGTCGACCGACTATGCGGGCGCGGGTGCGGGAGAGGTCACGGTGATCGTCGAGCGCGGCGACACGATCTCGGAGATCGGAGGGAAGTTGCAGAAGGCGGGCGTCGTCCTGTCCGCTGACTCCTTCATCAATGCGGCCGCTGTCGATGATCGCGCAGGCAGTATTGGACCGGGCCGCTACACCCTGAAGAAGCAGATGAGCTCGATCGCTGCCCTTGACCTCATGCTGGATCCGGACTCCCGGGCGAGCAGCCGACTCGTGCTGCCTGAGGGACTCCGGCTTGAGCAGACCGTCTCGGCGGCAGCGGAGGCGACCGACCTGCCCAAGTCCGATTTCCAGAAGGTGCTGCAGGCTCCCGCGCAGCTGGATCTGCCGACATGGGCCAAGGACCGTCCCGAGGGCTTCATGTTCCCGGCGAGCTACGACCTGACGGGTGACGAGACTGCGCGGTCGGTGCTGCGGCAGTTGGTGAAGCGGTTCGATCAGGCCAGCTCCGATGTGGCACTGGAGTCGCGGGCTGTCGAGGTCGGACTGAGCCCCTACCAGGTGCTCATCGTTGCGTCGCTCCTGCAGGCCGAAGTGGCGCCACCCGACTTCGACCGTGCGGCCCGGGTGATCTACAACCGGCTGGAGCAGGACATGCCCCTGCAACTGGACTCGACCGTCTCCTACGCGCTCGGGGTCAGCGACATCCAGCTCAACGAGGATCAGCTCAAGACCACATCGCCGTACAACACCTACGTGCGACAGGGCCTCCCACCGCGGCCGATCAACTCGCCCGGTGAGGCGGCCCTCGAGGCGGCGCTGTCGCCGGCCAAGGGCAAGTGGCTGTACTTCGTCTCGATCGATCCACGGACGAATGAGACGAAGTTCGCGAAGACATATGACGACTTCCTGCGCCTGAAGGCGCAGTTCCAGTCCAACCTCGCTGAGTACGAGAAGGAGCAGAAGAAGGCCGCGAATGGCTGACCGCGGGGCCGACGTCCATCGAGCGGCCGTGCTCGGCTCGCCGATCGCGCATTCGCTCTCACCCGCCCTGCACCGGGCGGCCTACGCCGGCTTGGCGCTGCCCTGGACGTACGAGGCGATTGAGGTCGACGAGGCGGGTCTGCCCGCTTTCCTGACGGGGCTCGACGGCACGTGGGCAGGACTGTCGTTGACGATGCCGCTCAAGGAGGCGGTCATCCCGTTGCTCAGCGAGGTTGATGAGGAGGCGCGTGCCCTACGCGCGGTCAACACGGTGCTGCCGGGTGCGGATGGCTGGCGGGGTACCAACACGGATGTGTACGGCATCGTCGAGGCACTGCTGACCGCCGGGCTGGCTGGGCAACCGAATACGGCGACGGTCCTGGGAGCGGGCGCGACGGCGCGAAGCGCGGTGGCCGCGTTGGTTCGACTGGGCGTCGGCGACGTGATCATCTGCGCGCGGCGTCAGGATGCGGCGCAGGAGGTAGCGGCTCTTGCGTCATCGTTCGGGATCGTCGCTTCGACCCGTGATCTGGGGCCTGAGCTATCCGTGCTGGCCACCGACATCGTCATCAGCACGTTGCCGGGTGATGCGGGCGCGCCCTGGGCGCTGCTCGCACCTGATGCCCGCGGCGCCCTGCTCGATGCGTCCTACCACCCATGGCCGACCCCCCTCGCCCAGGCCTGGGGTTCACCGGTCGTCGCAAGCGGCCGCGACATGCTCCTGTGGCAGGCGGTGGAGCAGGTCCGCCTCATGACCGGGCTCGAGCCGCCGGCCGAGCTGATGTCCGCCGCCCTGCCGGCGTGACCGGCCCACTCGGCGTGACGGGGACTCTGGAAGGATTCGGTACATGGTGCGCTGGTTGACTGCTGGGGAGTCGCACGGTCCTGCCCTCGTGACGATCGCCGAAGGGCTGCCCGCGGGCATCGAGGTGACCACCTCGGACATCGGCGATGACCTTGCTCGCCGCCGGCTCGGTGCCGGCCGTGGTGCCCGGATGAAGTTCGAGCGTGATGAGGTGCGGATCATCGGCGGGGTCCGGCACGGGCTGACCCTTGGCGGCCCGGTGGCTATCGAGGTGGGCAACTCGGAGTGGGCCAAGTGGGACGAGGTCATGTCGCCGGACCCCGTCGACGCCGATGTCATCGCGGCGCTGGCCCGCAACGCACCCCTGACCCGTCCGCGTCCTGGCCACGCGGATCTGGTCGGCATGCAGAAGTACGGCTTCAGCGATGCGCGGCCGATCCTGGAGCGCGCCAGCGCGCGAGAGACCGCCGCCCGCGTTGCACTCGCCGCGGTCGCCCGCGCGTTCCTGCGTCAGGTGGGTGGCATCGAGGTGCTGAGCCACGTGGTGCGCATCGGGGCTGCGGAGGTGCCCCCAGGGGGTGTCGTACCGCAGCCCAGTGATCTGGTCGCCATCGATGAGAGCCCCGTCCGCTGCCTCGACATCGCATCGGCCGCGGCGATGGAGGCGGAGATCTCCGCCGCCCACCGAGATGGTGACACCCTGGGCGGGATCGTCGAAGTGGTGGTCTACGGACTCCCGCCCGGCCTTGGCTCGCATGTCCACTGGGACCGCCGCCTGGATTCGCGTCTGGCCGGGGCACTCATGGGGATCCAGGCCATCAAGGGCGTCGAGATCGGTGACGGTTTTGCCCTTGCCGGGGTCCGAGGCTCGCTGGCCCAGGATGAGATCGTCGCGGGTGAGTCCGGTCTGGAGCGCACGTCGGGCAAGTCCGGTGGCACGGAGGGCGGCATGTCGACCGGTGAGGTCCTACGGGTCCGGGCAGCAATGAAGCCGATCTCGACGATCCCGAAGGCCCTTCGCACCGTTGACGTTGCCACCGGTGAGGCAGCGCCCGCGATCAACCAGCGTTCTGATGTCTGTGCCGTCCCGGCCGCAGGCGTCGTCGCCGAGGCGATGGTCCTCCTCGTCCTCGCCGATGCCATGCTCGAGAAGTTCGGTGGCGACAGCGTGCCCGAGGTGGCTCGTAACCTTCGGGGCTACCTCGACAATCTCACGGTCCGTTGACCGCATCGGAAGCGGCGACCCCTGCTCACGGGCCCGTCGTCGTGCTGATCGGCTCACCCGGTGCCGGGAAGACCAGTGTCGGCCGGCGGGTGGCCGAGGCGCTCGGCGTTCCCTTCGCCGACACCGACCAGCTCGTCGAGGCCGCTAGCGGGATGAGCGTGTCCGACATCTTCATCACCCACGGTGAGGAGGAGTTCCGTCGCCGCGAAGCGGAAGCGGTTGCTGCGGCACTCCAGGAGCAGTCGGGTGTCGTCTCGCTTGGCGGGGGAGCGGTGATGCGCGAGGAGACGCGCGAGCGGTTGCGGGGATCGCGTGTCGTGTGGCTGCGCGTGTCCCTGGCCGATGCGGCTCACCGGGTGGGGATGAACACCGCGCGGCCACTGCTGCTCGGCAATGTCCGCGCGACGCTTTCAGGTCTGCTGGACCAGCGCAATCCCGTATACGAGGATGTCGCCACCGACATCGTCGACACGTCCGGGCGCAATGTCCGTGACGTGACAGACGCAATCGTCGGGATGGTGCGCGGTGGCTGAATCACAGATCCTCGTTTCCGCTGAGCGCGACTACGACGTCATCATCGGCCGTGGCCTGCTGGGCCATCTGCCGGAGATGCTGCGCGGGTCACAGCGCGTTGCCGTCATCCACCCTGCGACGCTGCTGATGTCGGCCGAAGCCATTCGCCAGGACCTCTCCGACAGTGGCTTCGACGTGACTCTCATCGAGGTCCCGGACGCGGAGGATGCGAAGACCTCTGATGTCGCGTCCTTCTGCTGGACGGTGCTCGGCACGGCGGGCTTCACTCGCAGCGACTCGATCGTCGGTCTTGGCGGAGGGGCCACGACGGATCTCGCCGGTTTCGTGGCCGCCACCTGGCTGCGCGGTATCCGCGTCGTGCACATCCCGACGACACTGCTGGCGATGGTCGATGCCGCCGTCGGCGGGAAGACGGGCATCAACACGGCTGCGGGCAAGAACCTGGTTGGCTCCTTCTGGAGCCCCGGCGGCGTGCTGTGCGATATCAACTCCCTCGACACGCTCCCGCGCAACGATCTGCTGGCTGGTATGGCGGAGGTGGTCAAGATCGGCTTCGTGCGCGATACCACCATCCTCGACGACGTCGAGCGCGATGCGGCGGCGGCGACCGACCCGGCGGGTGACCTCCTGCCTGATCTGATCCGTCGCGCCGTTCAGGTGAAGGCAGACGTGGTGAGTCTGGACTTCCATGAGACATCAGCGACGGCCGGCGACGGCTCGATCGGACGCGAGGTCCTGAACTACGGGCACACATTCGGTCATGCCGTCGAGCGGCGGGAGAAGTACCGCTGGCGTCACGGCGCGGCTGTGTCGGTCGGGATGATGTTCGTCGCGGAACTGGCAGCTCTAGGCGGACGACTGCCTGAGTCGGACGTCGACCGGCATCGCTCGGTGCTCGGGGCACTCGGTCTGCCCACGGCCTACGCCGCAGGGCACTGGGACGCCCTGCTGGCTGCCATGGCCGTCGACAAGAAGGCACGCGGCTCGCTGCTCCGCTTCGTCGTCCTGCAGGGGATCGGCAACCCGGTCATCTGGGAGGGCCCGGACCCGGCCCTGCTGGCCGCCGCGTACGCCTCGATTTCGGCCTGACCCGCGTAGAGTCCGCGTCATGTCGCACGTCTACGTTCTCAATGGGCCCAACCTGAACCGCCTCGGCACGCGCGAGCCCGATATCTACGGGAGCACCACTTTCGCGGAACTCGCGGCCGACTGTGTCGCGACGGCCGCCGAACTCGGGCTGACGGCGACAGTGCTGCAGACGAACGACGAGTCGGAACTGATCGGCTGGCTGCATCAGGCTCAGGATGAGGGCGCTGCCGTGGTACTCAACCCCGCTGCGTTCACGCACTACTCCTACGCGCTTCGCGATGCCTGCGCGATGCTGACATCGCCCTTGGTCGAGGTTCACCTGTCGAACCCGGCCGCTCGCGAGGAGTTCCGGCACATCTCGGTCATCTCCGCGGTCGCCAGCGGAACGATCGCTGGCTTCGGGGTGGATTCATACCGGTTGGGTCTGCGTGCCGTGGCTGCCATGGTCGCTGGCTGATCATGCCGTTCTCGGCGCAGCGCCACGCTGAGCGTCGCGACGGGCTGAGGCGTGCTCTCGCCGATCAGCATCCCGGGATCGCGCTCATCGTCACCCACCTGCCCAATGTCCGGTACCTGACCGGATTCTCCGGGAGCAATGCCGTTCTGGTGGTCGGGTCGGAGCCGGCGTCGGACCTCCTCGGAACCGACGGTCGTTACGTCGACCAGGTTGCGGCGGAGTCACCGGGGCTACCCACGGTCATCGATCGCGACACGCTGTCAACGGTGCTCGCCGGACTGACCGGGGTCGTCGCGGTGGAGTCGGGCATGTCCCTCGGGGAGGCCGCACTGGTTCGTGCGATGCGTGGGGACCCGATCGTGACCGACGGCCTCGTCGAGGGACTGCGCGCGGTCAAGGATGATGACGAAGTCGCCGCGCTCGAGCGGGCGACCGCGATCACGGTGGCGGCCTTCGAACAGCTTGCTACCGAGATCCGCATCGGCATGACGGAACTCGTGCTGGCCCGCCGGCTCGAGCAGATCTTCGGCGAGAGGGGGGCGGAGGACCGGGCCTTCGACTCCATCGTGGCTGCGGGGCCGCACTCGGCGATCCCGCACCATCAGCCGGGGGGCCGACCGCTCGAGGCCGGGGATCTGGTCGTGGTGGATGCGGGAGCCCGCGTAGAGGGGTATCACGCCGACATGACGCGGACCTTTCGAGTCGGGGGGTCAGCCGAGGCCTGGCAGGACGACATCCACGCTGCGGTTGCTGAGGCCCGAACGACGGCGGCTGACCGCTACCGCCCCGGGGCCGAGGGCCGGGCCATCGACGCTCAGGCACGCCTGGTCATCGCTGATGCCGGCTACGGCGACCGGTTCACCCACGGGCTCGGTCATGGCGTCGGGCTGGAGATCCACGAGGCCCCGAATATCGGGCCCCGATCCACCGGTAGGATCAGCAGCGGCATGGCGATCACTGTCGAGCCGGGGGTCTATCTTCCGGGTCGTGGCGGTGTTCGCATCGAAGACACCCTCGTCGTCACCGACGCAGGTCCACGGATCCTCACCGAGGCCCCCCGCGACCTGCGTGTCGTCGGCTGACGCTCGACCACCTTGGAGCAGAGCACGTGGCGACCACGAACGACCTGAAGAACGGTCTCGTCCTGAAGATCGACGGCCAGCTGTGGACCGTTATCGAGTTCCAGCACGTCAAGCCGGGCAAGGGCGGCGCCTTCGTCCGCACCAAGCTCAAGAACGTGCTGACGGGCAAGGTCGTCGACCGCACCTTCAATGCCGGGCTCAAGGTCGAGACCGCCACGGTCGACAAGCGCGAGATGCAGTACCTCTACAAGGACGGCGACGACTGGATCTTCATGGATATCCAGACGTACGAGCAGACGACCGTCCCGGATGCGGTGGTCGGCGAGATGTCCAAGTACCTGCTCGAGCAGCAGACCGCGACCGTCGCGACCAATGAGGGCCTGCCCATCTACATCGAGCTGCCGGCCTCGGTCGAGCTCGTCATCACCTACACGGAGCCGGGCCTGCAGGGCGACCGCTCGACCGGTGGCACGAAGCCTGCGACCCTGGAGACGGGCGCCGAGATCCAGGTGCCGCTCTTCATCGAGTCGAACACGAAGGTCAAGGTCGACACGCGTGACGGGTCGTACCTCGGCCGGATCAACGACTGACGAAGACGCCGGTACCTGGGATATGTCCGCACGGAGCAAGGCACGCAAGCGCGCCCTCGATGCGCTGTACGAAGCCGATATTCGCGGCGAGTCCGCGACCGATGTGCTGACGGCCACGACCCAGCGCAGGTCCGATGAGGGCCAGGCGGCGATGAATGCGTACGTGACCGAGGTCGTCGAGGGCGTGACCGCGCACCGCGAGTACATCGACGAGCTGCTGGGCAGCTATTCGATGGGCTGGAGTCTCGAGCGCATGCCCGCCGTCGATCGGGCGATCCTGCGCATCGGGACATATGAGCTGCTGTGGCGCGACGATGTTCCCGATGCCGTGGCGATCGCCGAGGCGGTCGCGCTGGCGCAGGAACTCTCGACCGAGGAGTCGTCATCGTTCGTCAACGGCCTCCTCGGCCGGATCCTGGAGCTCAAGCCCCGCTTGGCCCTGGGCACCGACACTTCATCCTGATCGGCGCGAGCGCCTCGCTAATCCGGCGTCGCGGCCAGCATGACCGTGGTCTGGCCGTCGGCCTCGATGGACGTCACGTTGAGGCTGTATCGATTGCCGTTGTACTCGGTGACGATCATGCCGCCCATATTCGAGGTCTGGCTCTGGGGGTAGCCGGCAGATTCCAGTGCGGCACCGTAGGCATCCCCGGCTTCCTGGGGTGTGCCGTCCGTCAGCCACATGGCTGACACGGTTCCGTCATCCTGCACGCTGACCATCGACAGTGATCCGCCGTCGAAGACCGGGATCTCGGCGGGCCAGGTATCCGGCAGGGCGACGTCCGTGCCCATGGCCACCTCGTTGCCCTGATCATCGGTGACGGTGACGCCTTCGTCGTTGATGTCGACATCTCCACCGACGGCCTGTTCGGCGGCTTGCTCGGCGACCGACTGAGCAACATCACCGCACGAGGTGATGAGCGGTGTGCCGAGGGCCAGTAGTGCGGCCAGCATTGCGACGCTCGTACGGGAGCGGGTAGGGGTCATGGCAGCCTCCTTGGTTGCTGCCAGCCTAAGTCGAAGTCCCGCGGGAGTCACGTGATAGGACAGGGAGTGCCCCGGGTGGGATTCGAACCCACACTGGACGGTGTTTGAGACCGCTTCCTCTGCCGGTTGGGATACCGGGGCGCGCTGCCAAGGGTAACCATGGCCTGCCATCGGCCTAGGCTGGTGGCATGTCGATGCCCAAGGATCCCGCACCGGTCACCGTCCTCGTGGCTGAGGATGAGGCGCTCATCCGGATGGATCTCGTCGAGATGCTGGGAGAGTGCGGCTACCTGGTGGTCGGGCAGGCGGCCGACGGGCAGGCCGCAGTCGACCAGACCCGGGCCCTGCGCCCGGATGTCGTGTTCATGGACATCGCGATGCCCCGGCGTGACGGACTCTCGGCGGCGGAGGAGATCATCGCCGATGGGCTTGCTCCCGTCGTCATGGTCACGGCCTTCAGCCAGCGGGAGGCAGTCCAGCGGGCCGCCGCGGCCGGGGTGCTCGGCTATCTGGTGAAGCCGTTCGGCAAGGCCGACCTGACTCCTGCGATCGAGATCGCCGTGGCCCGTTGGCAGCAGATGCTGGACCTCGATAAGCAGATCACGGGTTTGCGGGAGCGGCAGACCGCGCGGGAACTCGTTGACGCCGCCAAGCGTCGCCTCGAGCAGGATCTCAGCCTCTCCGAGCCGGACGCCTTCGCCTGGTTGCGTCGCGCCGCGATGGATCAGCGGGTCACCCTCGCGGAGATCGCCGCCCGAGTGCTGGCCGAAACGACCTGAAACGGACGCAAAGGTCACAGATCCATCACGAAGCGTCAACGATGTAACACCGAGTTACCCGCCCGTAACTCAGCGTCCCGTATGGTGACCGGAACGCGACGGCAACCGCCGTCGTTCGTCTTTCTCTAAGGAGACTGCATGAAGCGCACTACGGTCCTCAAGTCGGCCGCCGTGCTGGGTGTGGCCTCGCTGGCCCTTGCCGCCTGTGGTGGCAGCAGCTCGTCCAGCGAGTCCAGCGCAGCGGCACCGGCAGCGAGCAGCGCGGCAGCGAGCGCGGCAGCATCTGAGGCCCCGGCCTCCGAGGCAGCTGCTGCAACCGGCACGCCGCTCTACCTCGTCGATGGCAACACCGGCAACGCCCTGGGCGAGAAGCTCCCGGCAGGCACCCTGAACGGCGTCAAGGGCACCATCCCCGGCGCTGAGAACACTCAGGACTTCAAGGACGCCCTCCTCGAGGTCGATCCCGGCCTCAAGGACTACGCGTACGCGCCGGAGTCCTACGACGCCGTCATCCTCACCGCCCTCGCCGCTGCGGCAGCGAAGTCGGACGCTGGTGTCGACATGGCCAAGCAGATGGTGGCCATCACCAACGGCACCGATATCTGCAACGACTACGCCGGCTGCATCGAGCTGCTCGGCCAGGGCAAGCAGATCGACTACAACGGCCGCTCCGGCGCCGTGAACTTCTGGGACGCCGGTGACCCCACCAGCGCTTCGATCGGTGTCTACACCTTCGGTGCCGACAACGTTCTCCAGCCTGAGGTCACCTACATGGAGGGCGAGATCGTCCCCGACGGTGTTGCCAACCCCATTGACGGCAAGCCGCAGGAAGGCGCCAACGACGGCGTCTTCAAGGTCGGTACGTTCCTGCCCGTCACGGGCAACCTTGCCTTCCTCGGCCCACCCGAGGTCGCTGGCGTGAAGCTCGCCATCAAGGACATCGAGGCTGCCGGTGGCATCCCCGGGTTCAAGAAGATCGTCCTCGAAGAGGGCGACTCGGGCGACACCTCGACCGAGACCGGCAAGCAGACCGTCAAGCGCCTGCTGCCGCTCGGCATCGACGTCCTCGTGGGTGCGGCTTCGTCGGGTTCGACGCTGTCCGTGCTTGATCAGGTCACCAACGCTGGTGTCCTGATGATCTCGCCGGCCAACACCTCGCCGGCACTGACCACCGCACCCGACAAGGGCCTGTACTGGCGTGTGGCTCCGTCCGACGTTCTCCAGGGCGCCTTCGTCGGCTCCATGGTGCTGCAGGACGGCTACACCAAGGTCGCGATCATGTCGCTTCAGGACTCCTACGGCGACGGCCTCAACGCCAACGTCACCAAGGCAGTCACCGAGGGTGGTGGCGAGATCGTCGCCAACGTCGTCTACGACCCGAAGGCCACTGACTTCGCCGCTGACGTGGCGAAGGTCAAGGCTGCCGGTGCTGAGGCGATCGTGCTCATCGGCTTCGATGAGTCGGCTCAGATCATCCAGGAGCTGGTCAAGCAGGGCATCGGCCCGAACGCTGCCAGCTAGTACGCAGCACGCTCGGTGGGGGTCGGCCTTCGGGCCGGCCCCCACTGCTTTGCCCTGGAAAACCCCCCGCGAGTGGCCAGTTGTGGGGG
>CAJAKT010000259.1 GCA_903940375.1 uncultured bacterium
GCCAGTTGTGGGGGTGAATTTCTTCAATTTCACCCCCACAACTGGCCACTCGCGGGGGGTTGGGGTGGGGTGGGGTGGGTTGGGGTGGGGTGGGCTAGATACGGGCGGACAGGCTGACGACGGACGATCCGAGATCGTGCGCAGAACTGGGCACCCAGGCCAGCCCGGTTGCCGCCAGCAGCCCGCGCATCGCCCGGTTGTCAGCCAGCACGTATGCGATCAGCTCAGTGAAGCCCATTCGCCGGGCCACATCGACCAGACGCATCGTCAGCAGCATGCCCACCCCGGAACCGTGCCAGGCGTCATCGACGATGACCGCGATCTCGGCACTGTCCGTCGATTGTGGCCCGAGCGGGAAGACATTGCCGAGGGCGATGATCTGTTCACGAACATCCGTGACCACCAGCGTCGCGCCACGGTGGCCGCCCGAGATGCGACGGAGATTGTCCTCACGCCACTCATTCATCGGCGTGAAGTAGCGCTGGTAGCGCGACTCCGGAGTACAGCGCTCGTGCAGGGCCTCCACCCCCTCGGTGTCCTGCGGACGGCCGAGTCGGACAGTGACGGGCCTGCCGTCGGTCAGCGTCTCGCGCCAGCCGAACCCATCGGGCTCACCTCTCGCCTCCGAGAGAGCGGCGACCAGGGCAAGCAGCGCCGACGCACGCGTCTGCTCGGTACGGGTGAAGGGGGCGCGGGTGCGACGCAGGATCACGTGCACCTCTGGGGTCCACTGCAGCCTCAGCACGAAAGCCGAATCATCGTCGCCCTCGGCCGCAGTCGTGACCTCCCACTCATCGGCCAGGACGAGATCGGCCGCCGCTTTCGGCGCCGCCTCGGGGTTCTGCGCCAGGCGGGTGCTCAAGTGCAGGACACGGGTAGCGACATCGTCTGCGTCGTCGTCAATGCCGCGAGCCAGGATCACATCCGAACCGACCGAGGACATGCCGTGCGCGAGCGTCGCGCGATCCACATCAGCGGGCGCCGAGAGGAACAGGTCGACGAGCTGACGACCGCCGCCGAGCTGCGCGGTGAAGAGGCTCACGACATGCACGTCGAGGAGGGACAGCACGCGCAGCAATCGGGCCATCGCCGACGGAGTACCCGGCATCGTCACCCGTGCACGCCATCGCGCATGCTCACCCTCGCCTTCCTCTGTGTCGACGGCGACGAGCGCCTCCAGCAGGCGGGCAGCGAGCGCCGTCCATGACCGCGCATCGCTCCATCGCTCCGACAGCGGCGACAGCAGCGCCAGGCCGAGTCCGACGGCGATGATGTGCAGGGCGGCGGCGTCGTCGCTGAATGCCCCCTCCTGCGTCGCGTCGACTCCGCGAAGCTGGCGGACCACCTCCTGCGCCGCCTCCCAGCGATTGTTCAGCCGATCGACCACTACCCGGCGGGTCGGTTCGTCATAGGGCGCAGCGACGATCGCCTGCAGTTCCAGCGGATCCCAGGCCGCCCCCGGATCACCGAGAACATCGCGCGCTGCGCGGAGCAGCGCCTGCAGGGCCGGTTCGCTGGGATGAGCCGCCTGGGCCGCCAGATGCTCCGCGACGGGCGGGAACGGCAGTTGCTCGACCACCTCGCGCAGCAGATCGACCCGATGACGTCCGATACCGCTGACCGTCCGCAGTGGGACATCGGCAGCACGGGCAATATCCCGGCGACCCGCGAGGGCGATGCTCTTCTCCGAGTACACCTCGGCTGCGGCCGCGAGGACGCGGTTGCGCTTGGCGGAGTCGTCGGTCATGACTGCACGCTACGCCGAACCGAGGGCTTCACCGACCGCCCGCTGCACGTTGACGAGGATCTCCGCCTCCCGCTCGCGCGCACAGGTGCGGGCGACGACGATACGCACCCCGCCGGTGCCAACCGCGTCGTCGATGGCGGCAACGAGGTCGGTCGCGGTGGATACAACGACCGCAGGGATCCCTGACGAGCCGGCCAGCGCGACGAGATCGATTCCGAGCGGGACGCCGAACACCCGCTCGAAGGTCTCCTGATGGGCGGGCGCACCCTGCTCAAGGGAGGAGAAGATCCCTCCCCCATCGTTGTCCGACACGACGATGACGAGATCAGGACGTTCCTCGTCGGCCGGGGCAAGCAGCCCGTTGGCGTCGTAGACGAAGGTCTGGTCGCCCATCAGCGCCAGAGCGCCAGCCCCGCCGGCACGCTGCGAGGCGGCCGCGGCACCCCATGCGCTGGAGACACACCCATCGATGCCGGACGTTCCGCGGTTTCCCATGATCACCGCGTCCTGCACGGTGTTGGCCGCGAACGAGCCGACATGGCGAACCGACCACGATGGTCCGACGAACAGCAGTCCCCGGTCGGGCACGGCATTGGCCGTGATGCGCGCAACGTGCATGCCGGTGAGTGCATCGTCAGCGGAGAACAGCGCTGTCTCGACGGCTGCCGCCGCAAGGACATCGGCACGCTGCCACGACTCCAGCCACGACTCGTCGACCTCAGCCTCTCCGGGCGCCAGCGGCACCGACGCAAGCACAACGTCAGCCGTGCGCGTCGGGTCACTCCACTCCGGTCTCGAGTCGATGGCGACATGAAGTCCGGCCCGGCCGATCATGTGCAGGACCGAGCGGTTGAGCCCGACGCTGCCGATCGTGAGGACGATCTCGGGGATGTGATCATCCGCGAAGGCCGCATCGGCGAGAAGCAAGGGGCCATGCGACAGTGCCGTCGTGCAGCCCGCGCCATTCCCGCTCGGCTCCGCGATGACCGGCCAGCCGAGGGCATCGGCCAGCTCGTCGGCCAGCTCGATCGAGTCAGTCTCGTCGTGGTCGCCCAGCACGACGATGCCGCGCGCGGGAACACGTTCGTCGTCGAGGAGTGCATCGAGCACATCGTCGAGCGGCGTGCTCATGCCCGCTACCAGCCGTGAGTCGGCCGTCCACGGTCGGCCATCCGGTCGGCCATCAAGGCTCTCGACCCAGTCGATGTCGCCGTCCGGGACGAGGGGGTCCGCGAAGGGCACGTTGAGATGCACCGGACCGGGACGCACGGCATCAGTCGACGCGGCGACGACGCGCGCGACAGTGGAGCGCCAGTAGCGGACGAGACCTGGCTGCTCGGTCGCGGTCGCCATATCGACGGCCAGCCGCACGTCGCCGCCGAACACCGTCGTCTGCCGGATGGTCTGGTTGGCGCCAATGCCGCGCAACTGCGGCGGTCGGTCAGCGGTGACGGCGATCAGCGGCACCGCCGACTGGTCGGCCTCGACGATCGCCGGGTGCAGGTTGACCGCTGCCGTCCCCGATGTTGTGACGACGATCGCGGGCACACCGGTGACTTTGGCAATCCCAACGGCCAGGTAACCAGCAGAGCGCTCGTCGAGCCGCACATGCAGGACGATCTCACCGCGTGCCTCGGCTGCGGCCAGCGCCATCGCCAGGGGCGTCGAACGCGAGCCCGGCGCCAGCACGGCATCGGTCACTCCGCAGCGGAGGAACTCGTCGACCATCACGGTCGCCTGGGCGGTCGAGGGATTCACGTCGCCAGCCTTTCACGAAGCATGGGAAACCAGCCAACTGCTTCGATCCCGAGCACCAGCAGCCCAGGCATCGACCAAACGGCTGCGCCACCAGGAGGCACGGTCATCGCTGAGCCGGTCGCGGGCCGCCAGCAAGGCCGGCAGATCCGGCATCGTGCGCCGGACGGGCAGCCGTCCATCGAGCGGGATGCGGGACACCTCAACCAGGTCGGCGGCCAGCAGTGCGCCCGTGCCGAAGCCGCAAGCGAACGGCAGATCGGACAGGGCCGCAGCCGTCGCCAGCGCGACATCGAGCCCGACCGACGAGTCAAGGGAGCCGCTCACGACGACCGGGACATCCAGCGCCTCGACGACGCGGAGAGTGCTGACGACACCACCCAGCGGAGCTGGCTTCACGATGGCCAGATCGGCGAACTCACGAACACGGACACCCTGCGGATCAGCCGATGTGCGGATCGTCTCATCAACGGCGATCGGCACGTCCGTCTGCCGGCGCAGTGCACGCAACTCATCGACAGTGCTGCACGGCTGCTCGACGTACTCGATGCCGTACGCACCCAGACGTCTCAACGACAGGACTGCCCTCGGCACATCCCATGAGCCGTTCGCGTCGATCCGGATGGCGCCATTGCCACGACCCAGCGTCGTGTTGAGGACATCACGGACACTGGCCACCCGCGCCTCATCGGCAGCGAGGTCAGCCCCCACCTTGACCTTGATGGTGCGGCAGCCGTTGTCGAGCACCGCCTCGCGCGCCAGCGCTGCGGCATCGCCTGACTCGAGAGCGGGGATGATCGCATTGACCTCAACGGAGGAGCGCACGCCTGCCGGCCATTCACCGAAGGCCGCCTCGATCGCGCTGTCGAGCCAGCGCGCGGCCGCTGCATCCGAGTAGTCGTCGAATGGTGCGAACTCGCCCCAGCCGCCTGGGCCCTTGATCAGCATGCCCTCGCGGACATCGACCCCGCGGAAGCGACGACGCAGTGGCAGGGCGAACGGAATGGCGGATTCGAGCAAAGTCTGCAGAAGCGGATCC
>CAJAKT010000260.1 GCA_903940375.1 uncultured bacterium
GGCTTCTACTACGTCTGCGTGCCAGCGGCTTTCCTGAGCGGCTCCTTCGGAACCACCCCAGCCGACGCCTCGTCCCTGTGGATCGGCACGCGCGACGGTGTTACCACGGGCGGCACCACGTTCGCCGTGGGCACCTGCGGCATTGGCGCCGGCCTCGTGGCGACCCTCGACCCGTTCGGCTACTCATCGCCGCTCTTCCGGGTCAAGCCACCTGCAGCCGTCGCGAGCAGCCCAGCGTCCTCCGGCAGCACGGAGCCGGCAACCATCCCCACCGTCAGCACCCCGGTTGTCGAAGCCGCTCCGACGGTCACGGTGCCGACCGTCGCACCCGTGATCCTGCCGACCCTCTCCGGCACACACCCGGTCGCTCAGGGGTACCTGCTGTCCCTCGCGGACTGGACACCCGGCCCCGGGGCGAAGGTCTCGATCTCGATCCCGCGGATGTTCCAGAAGGCCTGCCGAGTCGTCGACGGGCGCGTCGCAGCCATCGCGGCCGGTACGTGCGGCGTCCGCATCACGGTGGTCTCGCCCACGGGTCGGCGGTACGTCAGGCGCGTGCACCTGACCGCCCGGGTCTGAGCCTCTCCCGCACCGCCGACGTGCCCACCAGCCGGCGGTGCGGGATGCTGTCCACATGAGAGTTGCAATCACCGGTGCGTCCGGCCTGATCGGTTCCGCCCTCGTGCCGCACCTTCGGTCCGTCGGCCACGACGTCCAGCGGCTGGTGCGTCGCCCGGCCGCGGCACCCGATGAGATCACCTGGGACCCGAAGGCCGGCACCGTCGACCTCGATGCCCTCCAGGGCGTCGACGGCGTGATCCACCTCGCCGGTGCCGGCGTCGGCGACCACCGCTGGACCGACGACTACAAGCGCGAGATCCTCGACAGCCGGGTCGACGGCACCCACACGATCACCCAGGCGATGATCGCCCTGGACCCCAAGCCCCGCGTGCTCGTCAGCGCCTCGGCCATCGGCTGGTACGGCGACACCGGCGACCGCGAGGTCGACGAGACGGCGCCCGCCGGCACCGGCTTCCTCGCCGACGTGGTGCGTGCGTGGGAGGCCGCCGCGTCACCCGCCGCCGACCACGGCATCCGCGTCGTCCACCCCCGCACCGGCCTGGTCGTCTCCGGCGACGGCGGCGCGTGGGCGCGCATGTTCCCGCTGTTCAAGTTCGGCCTCGGCGGCAAGCTCGGCAGCGGCAGCCAGTACTGGTCGTGGATCTCCCTGCGCGACGAGGTCTGCGCCCTGCAGTTCCTGCTCGAGCAGGACCACCTCAGCGGGCCAGTGAACCTCACCGGTCCGACTCCGCTCACGAACGCCCAGATCACCTCGGTCATGGGCTCGGTGCTCGGTCGTCCGACGATCCTGCCTGCGCCTGCCTTCGCCCTGAAGGCCGTTCTCGGCGAGTTCTCCACCGAGGTGCTTGGCAGCTCGCGGGTCATGCCACGCGTGCTCGAGCAGTCGGGCTTCGTCTTCCAGGACCCCACCGCGGAGGACGCCATCCGCACCGCACTGGCATCCTGAGCAGGTGACGCAGCAGCACGACGTTGTCGTGATCGGCGCCGGCCTCGCCGGCCTGGCCGCTGCGCGCCAGTTGGCGATCCACGGGGTCGACGTGGTCGTGTTGGAAGCCGGGGATGACGTCGGTGGCCGCGTGCGCACCGATCGGGTCGACGGCCTCCTGCTCGACCGGGGCTTCCAGCTCTACAACCCTGCCTACCCCGAAGCAGCTCGCGTCCTCGACCACGATGCGCTCGACCTGCGAGCGCTGGTGCCCGGAGTGGTCGCGCAGACCGACCGCGGCCCCGTGCGCCTCGCCGATCCGCGCAAGCGGCCCCGGTGGACAGCAGACGCCGTCTCCGGGAGATCCGGCCGCCTCAGCGGCAAGCTGCGCTTCGCCTGGTACGCCTGGCAGGCGTCGCGAACATCCGCGCGCGCACTCGAAGAGCAGCCCGACATGCCTGCCGACGTCGCCCTGCTCGGCGCCGGCGTCGACCCGATGTTCCTGGAGACCGTCCTGCGGCCCTTCCTGAGCGGGGTCTTCCTCGAGTCTCAGCTCGCGACATCCAAGCGCTTCATGGACCTCGTGCTCACGAGCTTCGTCAAGGGCTCGCCCTCCGTTCCAGCACTCGGCATGCAGGCGATCCCCGAGCAGCTGCGCGATGCGCTGCCGCCGGGCACGGTGCGCTGCGGCACCCGCGTCGCCTCCGTGACCGACGCCGTCGTGCGCACCGATGCCGGTGAGGTGCATGGCCGGGCCGTCATCGTGGCTACCGACCCGATGGCTGCCGTCGACCTGCTGCCTGGCCTGCACGTGCCCGCCGGTCACGACGTCACGACCTGGTACTTCCTGGCGGATGGCGATCCCGCCCTGCTCACCGGCGGCGAGTCGATCCTCGTCGTCGACGGCCGCGGGCGTGGTCCGCTCGTCAACGCCGTCGTCCTGACTGCTGCCGCACCGACGTATGCCTCCGACGGTCGCGTGCTCGTCTCGGCATCGGCCCTCGGACTGCATGACGGTGCCGAGATGGAAACCGCCGTGCGCAATCACCTGGCGCAGCTGTACGGCGTCGGGACCAGGAATTGGGAGCGGGTCGCGACGTATCCGGTGCGGTACGCGCTGCCGGCGATGCTGCCGCCGCTGGACGTGCGGCGCCCCGTCGCTCTCGGCGAGTGGCTCTTCGTCACCGGCGATCACCGCGACACGGCGTCGATCCAGGGCGCGATGGTCAGCGGTCGCCGCGCCGCGGATGCCGTCCTCACCCACCTGGGCCACTCCCCCGTTCGCTGATCCCCGGGGACGCCGA
>CAJAKT010000261.1 GCA_903940375.1 uncultured bacterium
AACACTCTTTCCCTACACGACGCTCCTTCCGATCTCGATCCCTGATCCCAGGTACGGCACGAAATTGCGTACGACTCCGAACGCCAGGACAACGCCCAGACCGATGAGCATCGCCTTGTTGCGGCGGCGGAACTGCGCGTAGGTCACCGCATCCTCTCGACCACGCCAGGCGCGCATCAGCCATCTGATCCACAGCACGAGCGCCAGCGGCATCAGAGCCACCACGAGGATGTTGTGGTCCAGGGCACCGGAGACATTGCCAGTGATGAGGTCGTGCGTGCCGCGCATGAGCCCGCAGCCGGGGCAGTCGACGCCGAACAGCGCGCGGGTGGGGCACAGCGGGTAATGGCCGGGCTGATTCGGATCCACGGCCGCGACGTAACCCAGCACTGCGATGGTGCCCGCGAGCGTCGCGATGGGCGGGATCAGCCGACGGGTGCGGGCGCGGGTATCCGTGCGCTCCGCGACGACGACGTCGTCGGGCGCGAAAACAGTCACCTGATCACGTGCCATAGGGCGACGATACGCGCGACGAGGGCTCGGCGAGCGGTAGCCGGACGGTAAAGCGCGCCCCGCCCTCCAGCGCCCGCCCTGCCTGGGCCTCTCCGCCCAGTCCGGTGGCCAGGCGTCCGACCAGGGCCAGGCCCAGTCCCGTTCCCACCGGCCGCACCCCGCGGTAGCGGTCATGCAGCACACCCGGCTCGAAGGCCACCGCAACGTCGTCCGGAGTCAGGCCCGGTCCCGAGTCGCGCACCTCGACCACGGCCCAGTCATCCTCACGCCGAACGGCGAGCACGATGGTCGATCCGCGTGGCGAGACGCGCAGGGCATTCTCGGCCAGATTGTCGATGATCTGGCGAACCCGGATCGGATCCGTGCGGGCCATGAGGGAGTCCGACGGGAGTTCCAGGACGAGTCGAACGCCCTCCGGATCGGCTCGGTCACACCACACGTCGCCGGCATCCTCACCGATCTCCACCAGATCGACGTCGACGGGCGCGATGTGGAAGTCGACGGCGCCCAGTCGGGCCAGGTCGAGGAGATCGGAGACGAGCCGGTCGAGCCGGGCGGCCTCCGCCGCCACCGTCGCGCCGGTGCGCGGCACATCGTCACCGGAGATGACCCCGTCGGACAGCGCCTCGGCATAGCCCTTCACCGCGGTGAGCGGCGTACGCAGCTCGTGCGACACCGACATCAGGAACTCCCGCTGGCGGCCTTCCGAAACCACGAGTGCCGCATTGAGGCGGTTCAGCGACTCGGCGATATCGGCGATCTCCACCGGTCCCTCGGGCCGAAGGGTGACGCTGCGCGATCCGGCCGCCATCTCGTTCGCCGCATCACGCGCAGCCCGGAGCGGTCGCGTCAGCCGGCGAGCAGCCCAGAACCCGATGGGCACCGCGATGAGGAGCCCGACGAGCAGGGAGACGGCGATCCGCCTGACCGCGTCGATGGCCTCCACCCCGACGACGGTGTACGGCTGCTGCAGGATCACCGCACCGCCGGCGGCGAGCGGACGGGTCTCGATGAGCACGGGGCCAGCGGCCGTCGTTCCCTCCGCCGAGACGGCGACCCCCGACAGTGCGGCCGCCATCACCTCGGGCGTGACGCCCTCCGGCGCCGCTGCGGGATCGGTCACCAGGTACCCGGTGATCTGCTTCGCCTCAAGCGCCTCGAGCAGGGGGCGCGGCAGCGGACCGCCACGACCCTCCTGGGATCCGCGGTCCAGTGCCGTGACCGTCAGGTCGGCCAGCTGCGCGAGATCGGTGCGGGCCTGGGTCTCGGCGGCAGCATGAATGAGCGGATAGGAGACCAGCCCGGCGACGAAGACGGCGATGATGGCCACCGCAGCCGTCAACAGCACCGTGCGCGTGACGATACTCATGCGACCACCAGCGGAGTGGTGCGCAACAGCCGGGACGGGCGCCGAGGTCATGGCGTGCCCGGCTCCTCGGCGGAATAGCCGACACCACGCACCGTGCGGATCGGGCTGGCGTCGCCGAGCTTCGCCCGGACCTGCGCCACGTGGACATCGACCGTTCGCGTTCCCACGACGGCGGCGTACCCCCATACCTCCGACAGCAGGTGCTCGCGCGTGTAGACGCGACCCGGATGCTGCATCAGGTGGGCGAGCAGGTCGAACTCGGTGGCCGTAAGCGACACCGGTTGCCCGCCCACGCTGACGCGGCGGGTGACGAGGTCCACGGAAACCGTGCCCACGGTGAGCGGGTCCTCATCTGCTGAGACGAACGATGCCCGACGCACGACGGACTTGATCCGGGCCACCACCTCGCGGGGGCTGAATGGCTTGGTGATGTAGTCGTCGGCACCGAGTTCGAGCCCGAGCACCCGGTCGACCTCGTCGTCGCGGGCCGTGCAGAACAGGATCGGGACCCAGTTGCCCTCGGAGCGCAGCTGGCGGCAAACCTCGGTGCCATCGATCTCGGGCAGGCCGACGTCGAGAACGATCGCAACCGGGTGCATCGTCCGGGCGGCAGTCAACGCCGACCTGCCATCCGATGCCACGTGCACGCCGAAGCCCTCGCGTGAGATGTAGAGGCGTAGCAGGTCCGAGATGGCTTTCTCATCCTCGACGACAAGGACGATGCCACGGGTCACGTCGGTCACGGGACCAGCCTGTCAGAGTTCGGCCCCGGCGCGTGCGCGTGCGGTGCGAGGGACGTCAGCGTTACGTCAATTCCTCGTCAAGGGGCCCGACCGGTCAGTCGCGCTTCTTGCCGAAGCCCATCATGGCCAGCACCTTGCCGGCGATGGCACCCACGACGACAAGCGCCACGGATCCCCAGAACATCGGCCAGTTGCCGAGGATGATCGCGAGCGTCCCGAGCACGAAGGCGAGGGAGATGAGGACGACGGCGGTCCACGCGGCCGGCGTGGAGCCGTGGTCCTCGTGGTGGACGGGAGCGGTCTGCTGCTGCGACATGGCGTCATTCAACCAGATCGTCGGTGGGATCCTGCCCCAAGTCCAGAGCCTCCCAGTCACTGGTCACCTGAGCAGTGCGGGGTCGTCGCTCATATCGGACCCCCATCGTCGGCCACTGCCGCCCGCGGATCACGGTCATGGCGCCCGCGAACGTCACGACCAGACCGGCAACAACGGCGACCAGCCAGCCCGGTCCGACCTCGATTGATGCCGCCTCATCGGCGAAGCGACCCGGGTCCATCGCGAAGGCCATGCCCCCCAGCGCACCCACCAGGCCAGCGACGAGGGCAACCAGCCCGATGGCCTGGCGTCCCCAGGATCGGGTCGCCACGATGCCGGCAACGGCAGCAAGGGCGATCCAGCCCGACATCGCGGCAGCCGGCAGCAGATCACGCCCGGCGTACTGCCGTGCCCGAAGGGTGTCGGCGGCCCCGTCGATCAGGGGCACGTCGGCCGTTGCCCAGGTGAGGCCGTAGGCCACCAGGAGGAGGGCCCCACCGCCCGCCAGCAGGAGCAGCGACGTGGCATAGGCCCGGCGACCGGCGACCGGCGCAGCGGAATGGTCGGACACGACCGGTCAGCCGCTGGTGCGCAGGGTCTGGGCGGCGGCGACTGCCCGGAGCACAGCGGCCGCCTTGTTGGCACACTCGTCCGCCTCCCCCGCCGGAACCGAGTCAGCGACAACCCCGGCACCTGCCTGCACGTACGCGGTGCCGTCCTTGATGAGTGCGGTGCGGATCGCGATCGCGGCATCGAAGTTTCCGGCGAAGTCGAAGTATCCGACGCATCCCCCGTACAGCCCCCGGCGCACCGGCTCCAGTTCATCGATGATGGCCATGGCACGCGGCTTGGGGGCGCCTGAAAGCGTGCCGGCCGGGAACGTGGCGGCCAGGACGTCGTATGCCGTCCGGCCGTCGCCGATCGTGCCGGTGACGGTCGAGACCAGATGCATCACGTGCGAGTAGCGCTCGACACTCATGAAGTCCACGACGCTGACGGAGCCTGCGGCGCAGACGCGCCCGAGGTCGTTGCGAGCCAGGTCGACCAGCATCACATGCTCGGCGCGCTCCTTGATGTCCTTGCTGAGCTCCTCGGCGAGCGCGATGTCCTCCTCAACCGTCGCGCCACGCCGCCGGGTGCCGGCGATCGGGTGCAGGACACAGTGGTCGCCGGTGACCGTGACCAGTGCCTCGGGTGATGAGCCGACGATGTCGAAGGCGACGTCGGACGACAGCACGCCCGCCCTGTCGTCGACCGCCCCGCGATCGTCGGCGGGCACGCGGATCAGGTACATGTACGGGCTCGGATTCGTGGCCCGCAGGATCCGGTAGACATCCAGCGCCGACGCCTCGCAGGGAGCTGTGTAGCGCTGCGACAGCACGACCTGGAAGGCATCGCCTGCTCGGATGTACTCCTTGGCCACCTCGACCTGCGACAGGAACACGTCTTCCGGCGTGCCCGAGCGGACGACCAGGGCAGCAGCCTCGTCGTAGGTCGAGATCGCCACCACGCGCGGATCGGCCAGCCGCGCCTGCATGCTGTCGAGGCGGGCGACGGCGTCGTGCCAGGCCTCGTCGACGCGATCATCCGAGGCGTCGTAGTTGATGGCATTAGCAATCAGCAGGACGGATCCATCGGCATGGTCGACCACCGCCAGGTCGGTGGCGAGCAGGAAGCCGAGGTCGGGGATGCCGATCTCGTCCGGGTTGTCGTCCGGTACTCGCTCCCATGACCGCACCGCGTCGTACGTCAGATAGCCGACGAGACCACCGGTGAGCGGCGGCAGCCCCGGCAGGGGGGTCGTACGCAGCAGGTCGACCGTGTCGCGGAGGGCCCCGACGGCGCTGCCTCCCGTGGGGACTCCGCGCGGTGCTCGGCCGAGCCAGACCGCGTCGCCGTCGCGCTGGGTAAGCATCGCCGCACAGTGGACGCCGATGAAGGAGTAGCGGGACCAGGCCCGGCCCTGCTCCGCAGACTCCAGCAGGAAGGTCCCGGCACGGTCACCGCATAGGGCTTCGAACAGGCCAACAGCCGTGATCCCGTCAGCCAGCAGACGCCGAACGACCGGAATGACCCGTCGCCCCTGGGCGAGTTCGCGGAAGGTCTCGAGATCGGGAGCAACAGCGCCCGTGAAGTCCGTCATCAGATTGCCTCGATCGTCAGCACGACACCGTCGGCATCGAAGCAGGTGCGATCCCCGGTGTGGCAGGCACCGCCCGACTGATCGACAAGCAGCAGGACCGTGTCGCCGTCGCAGTCCAGCCGAACCTCACGAACCGCCTGCACATGACCGGATGTCTCGCCCTTGAGCCAGCGGCCACCGCGGCTGCGGCTGAAGTAGACGCCGCGCCCGGTCGCGAGGGTCTCGCGCAGGGCCGCCTCGTCCATCCACGCCATCATGAGCACCTCCCGGCCATCCCACTGCTGGGCAATGGCCGGCACGAGCCCATCCGGGGTGAAGTGCGTCCGCGCCACGAAGGCGTCGATCTCGTCGGGCGACATGGGTCCATTCTGCCGGTGCGAGAGGATCGGGCCATGAGCGCCTCTGAGCACGCCCGCCGGGAACGCCGCGAACTGGCCGAGCTGATGCTCGCAACGGGACCAGCGGCTCCAACTCTGTGCGAGGGATGGACGACAGCCGATCTCGCCGCGCACCTCGTGGTCCGCGAGTCCCGGCCCGACGCTGCAGCTGGCATCCTGCTGTCGCCGTTCGCCGGGTGGACCGACCGCGTCACCCGCGCGACCGCCACCCAGTCCTATCCCGAACTGGTCCGCAAGGTGCGTACCGGTCCGCCCACGCTCTCCGTGTTCTCCGTGCCGGGGATGGACGGCCTCGGCAACCTCATCGAGTACTTCGTTCACCACGAGGACGTACGTCGCGCGCAGGGTGACTGGCAGCCGAGGGCGCTCCCTGCTGATCTGGCCGACGAGCTCTGGGGCCGGCTGCGCCAACTGGCCCGGCTCATGTACCGACGCGTCCCTGTCGGGGTGACACTGGTGCGCACCGACGGGGCCGGCGGCGAGATCGTCGCTCGCAAGGGCGCCCCCATGGTCACCCTGCGTGGCACCGCGCAGGAACTCGTCCTGCGCTCCTACGGTCGCCGCGCCGTTCAGCTCGAGGTCGACGGTGACCCGTCAGCCGTGGCCGCCTTCGAGTCGGCCACGATCGCCATCTGAGCGATCAGCGGACCGGGTAGCCCGCCTCCGCGATTGCCGTCTTGACCTCGGCGATCGACAGGGTCCCGAAGTGGAAGACACTGGCGGCAAGCACCGCGTCGGCCCCCGCCTGCACCGCCGGCACGAAATCGTCGATCCGCCCCGCACCACCGCTCGCGATGAGCGGCACCGACACCTCACGACGCACCAGTTCGATCAGCGGGATGTCATAGCCCGCTTCGGTGCCGTCAGCGTCCATGGAGTTCAGCAGGATCTCGCCGGCGCCGAGGCGTGCACCCTCGATAGCCCACGCCACCGCATCGATGCCGGTGCTCTGCCGGCCGCCATGCGTGGTGACCTCGAACCCACTGTCGGTCACGACACCGTCGCGACACCGCCGTGCATCGACGCTCAGGACAACGCACTGCGCGCCGAACCGCTCGGCTGCCTCGCTCAGCAACTGCGGATTGCGGATCGCCGCGGTGTTGACGCTCACCTTGTCCGCACCAGCGCGCAGGAGCCGGTTGAAATCCTCCGGCTCGCGCACGCCCCCGCCAACCGTGAGCGGGATGAACACCGTTTCAGCCGTGCGGCTGACCACGTCATATGTCGTCTCGCGCGCTGAACTCGAAGCCGTGATGTCCAGGAACACCAGTTCGTCAGCTCCAGCGAGGCCATACGCCGTGGCGAGTTCGACCGGATCGCCAGCATCCCGAAGCTCGACGAAGTTGACGCCCTTGACGACGCGACCGTCGTCCACGTCGAGGCAGGGAATGACACGGATGGCGACACTCACGGGCGTGCGGGTCCCCACTCGTACGGGTCGTAGCGCGGCTCGATGGCGGCGATGGCCTCTGCCAGCGTGAACGCCCCGTCGTACAAGGCCCGCCCGACGATCGCACCCTCGATACCGTGCGGAACCATGTCGGCCAGCTTGTGCAGATCCTCGAGCCTGGCGATCCCGCCCGAGGCGATCACCGGTCGGGACGTCGCCTCGCACACCTGCTTGAGCAGATGGAAGTTCGGGCCGTGCATCGTGCCGTCCTTGGCGACGTCGGTGACGACGTAGCGCGCGCACCCGGCCGCATCCAGCCGCCCGAGCGTCTCCCATAGGTCGCCACCATCCTGGGTCCAGCCGCGCGCCGAGAGTGTGGTGCCGCGGACATCCAGGCCGACGGCGATCCGGTCGCCGTACTCGCCGATGACCCTCTCGGTCCAGTCCGGATCCTCGAGAGCGGCCGTGCCGAGGTTGACGCGCTCGCACCCGGTGTCGAGTGCCCGCTTGAGGGACTCGTCGTCGCGGATGCCGCCCGACATCTCGACCTTGACCGACGACCGGACATCCCGCACGACCTGCGCCAGCAGGGCGGCATTGCTGCCACGTCCGAATGCCGCATCAAGGTCGACGAGGTGGATCCACTCAGCGCCCTGCGCGACCCAGCTGCGGGCCGCATCGACGGGCGAGCCGTAGTGCGTCTCGCTGCCGGCCTTGCCCTGGACGAGTCGCACGGCCTGACCGTCAGCGACATCAACGGCGGGAAGCAGGACGAGGGCCTTCGGCCTAGGAGTCATCACGCCGTCACCCTACCCAACGCGCACCCGGCTACCGGATGGAGCGGACCCACGCTTCCAGCAGCGTGGCACCCGCATCCCCGGACTTCTCCGGATGGAACTGCGTCGCGCACAGCGGGCCGTTCTCGACGGCGGAGACGAAGTCCTGCCCGTGCCGTGTCCAGGTCACCAGCGGGCTCATGCGGTTCGGATCGGTGGCCGTGAGCTCCCACGACGTCACGGCGTAGGAATGGACGAAGTAGAAGCGCTCGTCGCGCACGTCCGCGAAGAGGGTCGAGCCAGCAGGCGCTCGCACGGTGTTCCAGCCCATGTGCGGGAGGATGTCGGCCTGCAGCTGCTCCACGACCCCGGGCCACTCCCCCAGCCCCTCGGTCTCCAGCCCGTGCTCGACCCCGCGCCCGAACAGCACCTGCATCCCGACGCAGATGCCCAGCACGGGTCTCCCGCCCGCCAGACGCCGATCGATGACGACATCGCCGCGCACGGCCCGGATGCCGGCCATGCATGCGGCATACGCCCCGACGCCGGGAACGACGAGTCCGTCGGCGGCCAGCGCCACGTCGATGTCGTCGGAGACCGTTACATCGGCGCCGACGCGCTCCAGCGCGCGCTGGGCAGAGCGGAGGTTGCCGGACCCGTAGTCCAGCACGACAACGGAACGAGTGCTCATGATGCGATCACGACACTGGCGGGGTCAGCGTCCCCTTGGTCGACGGAACGCCCACGACGCGCGGATCCAGCGCTACTGCGTCGCGCAGGGAGCGGGCCACCGACTTGAACTGCGCCTCGACGATGTGGTGCGCATTACGACCCGAGATGACACGAACGTGCAGGGTGATCTGGGCCGTCGCAACGAGTGACTCCCAGATGTGCCGCGTGAGCGAGGTGTCGTACGTGCCGATCAGCTCGATGATCTCCGGCTCCTCGTGGACGAGGTACGGACGGCCGGACAGGTCGACGGCCGACTGGACAAGGGCCTCGTCCAGGGGGACAAGTGCATCGCCGTACCGACGAAGTCCCGCGCGATCACCGAGTGCGTCGTTGATGGCCTGTCCGAGCGCGAGGGTGGTGTCCTCGACCGTGTGGTGCGCATCGACGTGGAGGTCACCGCTCGTGCGCACGACCAGGTCGAGTCCCCCGTGCTTCGCGAGCTGCGCCAGCATGTGGTCGAAGAACGGCACGCCGGTCTCGATGGTGCTTGAGCCGGTGCCGTCGAGGTCGACCTCGACCAGCACACTGCTCTCCTTCGTACTGCGCTCGACGCGCGCCGTGCGGCTCATGTGCGGCCTTCCTCATCGTCGGCACTCGTCGCTTCGACCAGCGCCTGCCTGAACATATCGTTCTCCGCCGGGGTGCCGACCGTCACGCGCAGCCAGCCGTGCGGTCCTGTCTGCCGGACCAGCACACCCCGGTCGAGGAGCGCGCGCCAGATCGCGTCGCGGTCTTCGAAGACACCGAACAGGATGAAGTTCGCATCGCTCGGCGCGACCGTGAAGCCCGAGTCGATCAGCCAGGCCGCCAGAGCGTCGCGCTCGTCGCGCAGCAGGGCAACCTGCGCCTGCAGTACGCCGGAGTGCCGAAGCGCCGTGATCGCAACGGCCTGGGTGACGGCCGACAGGTGGTACGGCAGCCGGACCACCATGAACGCGTCGACAACGCGGGGATCTGCCGCCAGGGCGTAGCCCAGCCGAGCCCCAGCAAGCGCGAAAGCCTTGCTCATCGTGCGGGTGACGATCAGATTGGGGAACTCTTCGAGCAGGGCACACGCGCTCGGCACGCCGTGGTGCCGGAACTCCGCATAGGCCTCGTCGACCACCACCATGGACCCGACCTCGCGAGCCGCGTGCGCAATGGTGCGGATGTCATCCTGGGGCAGGGCCGTGCCGGTGGGGTTGTTCGGCGACGTGAGCAGCACGAGGGTCGGACGACGCCGGAGGATGAGTTCGATGGCAGCCGCGACATCGATGCCGAAGTCGGCCGTGCGCGGGTAGGCCTCGTAGTCGGTGAACGTGTCGCGCGCGTACTCGGGATACATCGAGTAGGTCGGATCGAACGTGATCGCGAGGCGCCCCGGGCCGCCGAAGGCCAGGAACACGTGGTGCATGACCTCGTTCGACCCGTTGGCCGCCCATACGCAGTCGACGGGGACCCGCACGCCTGTCTCATCGGCGATGTAGTCGGCCAATGCCTGACGGAGTCTGGTCGCGTCGCGATCGGGGTAGCGGTTCAGCCCCACGGCCGCGGCCGCGACGGCCGCGCCCATGGCCGCTGCCAGGTCGTCCGGCAACGGGAAGGGGTTCTCGTTGACGTTGAGACGAGCGGCCACATCGAGCTGCGGCGCCCCGTAGGACGAGATGCCCACCAGATCCGCGCGGATCGGCAGGTCGAAGGGCCGGCTCACCGCACGTCGCCCGACGACAGGCGGACGCGGATCGCGTCGCCATGGCCGGGCAGGTCTTCGGCCGCAGAGAGCGCCAGCACGTGCGGTGCGACATCGCGCAGGGCGTTCTGGTCGTACTCAACGATGTGGATCCCGCGCAGGAAGGACTGCACCGAGAGGCCGGACGAGTGGCGAGCAGAGCCAGCAGTGGGCAGCACGTGGTTCGATCCCGCTGCATAGTCACCGAGGGACACAGGCGAGTACGTGCCGACGAAGATGGCACCTGCATTGCGCACGCGCATGGCCCACTCGCGGGCATCTCTCGTGTGGATCTCGAGGTGCTCCGCCGCATAGGCATCGACGACGCGAAGCCCCGCCTCCAGGTCGTCGACGATGACGACGGCACTCTGCGTGCCCGAGAGTGCCTCCGTCACGCGCTCGAGGTGCTTCGTCTGAGCGACCTGACCGACGACCTCCGCCTCGACGGAGTCGGCGAGCTCGACCGACGGCGTGACGAGGACGGCCGCGGCCAGCACATCGTGCTCCGCCTGACTGATGAGATCAGATGCGACGTGGGCCGCATCCGCGGTGTCGTCGGCCAGGACCAGCACCTCGGTGGGGCCGGCTTCCGAGTCGATCCCGATGACTCCCTGCAGCATGCGCTTGGCCGCGGTGACGTAGATGTTCCCTGGCCCGGTCACGAGGTCGACGGGCTCGCAGCGGCCTCCGTCGGGGAGATCGACACCGAAGGCGAGCATGGCCACGGCCTGCGCCCCTCCGACCGAGTAGACCTCTTCGACGCCGAGCAGCGCGCATGCCGCGAGGATCGTCGGGTGCGGCCAGCCGCCGAAGTCACGCTGCGCCGGCGACACCACGGCGAGGGATGCGACGCCGGCCACCTGGGCAGGCACGACGTTCATGATCACGCTGCTCGGATAGACCGCGCGGCCGCCGGGGACGTAGAGACCCACCCGATCGACGGGGAGCCAGCGTTCGGTGACGATGCCGCCCGGCACCACGACGGTCGAGATGTCGGTGCGCCGCTGGTCCATGTGCACGTGCCGCGCTCGGGCGATGGACTCGACGAGGGCGGCGCGAACCGCCGGATCAAGGGCGGCAGCGGCCTCCTGCATGATCTCTGCCGGCACCCGCAGCGACGGCGGGCGCACCCCGTCGAGCTGCTCGGTCCAGCGCAGGACGGCCTCGGCACCGCCGGTACGGACATCCTCGATGATCGGTCGAACCCGATCACCCGCATCGGCCACATCCATGGCTGCCCGAGGCAGCACACTGCGCGGGTCGGCCGTTGAACCGCGGAGGTCGATGCGACGGATCACGGTCTTACCTTACGCTGCCGTGGTGGCCTCGCCCCTCCCGCTGTTCCCGCTCAACACACCCCTCGTTCCCGGGCTGGTGCTGCCGCTGCACATCTTCGAGCACCGTTATCGCGACCTCGTCGCGGAACTGCTGAGCATCGATGATGAGGAGTCCCGCGAGTTCGGCATCGTCGCGCTTCGAGACGGACGCACCGTCGAGCAGGACGGCATCGATGCCCTCTACCCGGTTGGCACGGCGACAGTCATCAGACAGGCCGAGCAATTCGACGACGGCCGTTACGACATCGTCACGACCGGCAGCCGACGCTTCCGCCTGCTGGACCTGGACGACCGCCATCCGCTGCTGCGCGCGCAGGTGGAGTTCCTTGACGACGTCACCGATCCGGCGGACGGGCTACTGGCCGCGGATGTCATGCGCAGCTTCCTGCGCTACCGCGCGGCACTGGGCGGACAGGTGCCCGACAGCGTGGTCGACGACGATGAACAGGACGACCTGCCCGAGGACCCCACGGTGCTCTCCTATCTGGTGACGGCTGCCATGGTGCTGCCGACGGACGAGCGGCAGGGGCTCCTGGCCTCCTCGACCACCGCGGAACGTCTCCTCCGGGCACGCGGCCTGCTCTCCCGTGAGACGGCACTCATCGCGGCCCTCTCCGCACTCCCCTCGCTCGACATCCCCGGCCTCCCGCCGTCGGTGAACTGACCATGGCGCGCAAGGAGCCGGGCACACCGGCCACGGTCGCCTTGAAGGCGGCCGGTATCACGTTCACCGCGCATTCCTACGAGCACGACCCGCGCAGCTCGTCGTACGGCGAAGAGGCGGCGGCCGCCCTCGGCCTGTCGACCGCCGAGGTCTTCAAGACCCTGCTGGCAATGGTCGACGGCCGGCCCGTGGTCGGCATCGTCCCGGTGACCGGGAGCCTGGACCTGAAGGCCCTCGCCGCCGCGGCGGGCGGACGCCGGGCCGAGATGGCCGATGCGGCAGCGGCACAGCGCCTGACCGGGTACGTGATCGGGGGCATCTCCCCCATCGGCCAGAAGCGGCCGCTCCCGACCTTCATCGACGGGAGCGCAGAGCTGCTCGCCATGGTCTACGTCAGCGGTGGGCGGCGTGGCTTCGACATCGGTCTGGCACCCGCCGATCTGATCAGCGCGACGCAGGGTCGGTACGCGCCGATCGGGCGGACCTGACCTCGCTGATCCAGTCGCCGAGGGCGAGGATCATCACGACAGCGACCGAGGCCATGGCCCACATCAGGAACATCCCGGGCATGGCCACCCGCAGCGGAGCATCGACGACAAGGTCCTCGGTCGTGGTCGCCGTCAGGCCCTCGATATCGACGGAACCGAGTCGCGAGCCGACGAACCACATTGCTGCCGTACCGACAGCACTGGCGAGCAGGCCCGCGATGAGCACGCTGAACAGGTGCTCGCGGCGCATGTTCGCCAGCCCGATGGTGATGGCGACCCCGGCCACGATCGCCAGCACGCCGAACGCCACATCCGCGGCGAGGTAGCCCTCCGGCTGGTAGGCCTGCGGGAAACTGGTGCCGGAGCGGATGATGAGTGGCACGCGCGGCGCGAGCTGCCACCACACGACACCAAGCGCGATGCCGGACACGATGCCCGAGATGAGCCCGGCAAGGATCACGGCAGATGCCTTGCGTGCTGTCGTCATGTGTCGACTAACCGAGGCAGTTCGCGCCGAGGAGCGCCTTGAGGTCGCCGTACAGCGCTGGGGACGGGGTGACACGGAGGCGATCATCAAGGCGCAGGACAGTTGTCTTCGCGCCCCCGGTGAGGTGGAGGTGCACCTCGGTCGTACCGGGGTGTCCCGCCAGCACCTCCTTGAGCCGCTCGACCAGTGGCGGGATGCAGCGGGCCGCCGCCATGCTGACCCGTACCGGGCCGCTGACCGCTTCGCTGAGATCCGGCTGTGAGATCTCCAGCGCCACCAGACGCACGCCGTCATCGTCACTGCGGTCAACGCGGGCCCGGACGATGACCACGGAGTCGTCGACGAGCAGGGTGCTGACGGCCGCATACGTCTGCGGGAAGACCATGATGTCGACGGATCCCTCAAGGTCCTCAAGGGTGACGATCGCCCACGGCGATCCCTGCTTGGTCGTCTTGCGCTGGACCGCAGTGACCAGGCCCCCGACCGTGGCGATGGTGGCATCAGCGCGTTCGTCCATGAGCAGCGCTGCGATGGTCCGATCAGTGTGCGAGGCCAGGAGCCGCTCCGCACCGTGCAGCGGATGATCGGACACGTAGAGCCCGAGCATCTCGCGCTCATGCGCAAGCAGGACGGTCTTGTCCCACTCACCGATGGGAATGTCGCCACGTGTCGTGAGTGCATCGTCGGCATCGGCCTCGAGACCGCCGAACAGGTCGAACTGCCCGTGTGCCTCAGCCCGCTTGATGTCGACGGCCGCATCGACGACCTGCTCGTGGATGGTGACGAGGCCCTTGCGCGTGTGCCCCAGCGAGTCGAAGGCGCCCGACTTGATCAGCGACTCGACGACGCGCTTGTTGCAGACCGAGGCGTCGACCTTGGCGATGAAGTCGTGGAAGTCGGCGAAGCGTCCGATGCGGCGTCGGGTGGCGATGATCGAGTCGACGACATTGCCGCCGACGTTCCTGATCGCGGAGAGTCCGAACCTGATGTCCGTACCCCGCGGGGTGAAGTCGAAGTCCGAGTCGTTGACATCGGGAGGCAGCACCTTGATGCCCATCTTGCGGCACTCGTTCAGGTAGATGGCCGACTTGTCCTTGTCGTCCTTGACCGATGTCAGCAGCGCCGCCATGTACTCGGCCGGGTAGTTGGCCTTCAGGTACGCCGTCCAGTACGACACCAGCCCATAGCCGGCGGTGTGCGCCTTGTTGAATGCGTAGTCGGAGAACGGGACAAGGATCTCCCACAGCGTCTTGATCGAGCCATCGGAGTAGCCGTTGGCGCGCATGCCGTCGCGGAAGGGGACGAACTCCTTGTCGAGGATCTCCTTCTTCTTCTTGCCCATCGCCCGGCGCAGCAGGTCGGCCGCACCCAGCGAGTAGCCGGCGAGCTTCTGCGCGATCGCCATGACCTGCTCCTGGTACACGATCAGGCCGTATGTGTCCCCGAGGATCTCCGAGAGCGCCTCCTCGAGTTCCGGGTGGATGGGCACGACGGGCTTGCGCCCGTTCTTGCGATCGGCGTAGTCGTTATGCGCGTTGGCACCCATCGGTCCGGGTCGGTACAACGCAAGAACTGCGGAGATGTCCTCGAAGTTGTCGGGCTGCATCGAGCGCAGCAGCGCGCGCATCGGTCCGCCGTCGAGCTGGAAGACGCCCAGGGTGTCTCCGCGAGTCAGCAGGTCGTAGGTGTCGCGGTCGTCGAGACCGAGGGTCTCCAGGACGATGACATCGCCGCGGTTGGCCTCGACATTGCGCAGGCAGTCATCGAGCACGGTGAGGTTGCGCAGGCCGAGGAAGTCCATCTTCAGCAGGCCGAGCGACTCACAGGCACCCATGTCGAACTGCGTGATGACCGCGCCATCCTGATCGCGTCGCCAGACCGGCAGAACGTCAAGCAGCGGCTCGCGACACAGGATCACGCCGGCGGCATGGACACCGGGCTGGCGCTTGAGGCCCTCGAGGCCCTTGGCCGTGTCGACCACGCGCTTGGCATCAGGGTCGGTTTCGTACAGCGCACGGAACTCGGCGGCTTCGCCGTACCGGGAGTTCTTCGGGTCGAAGGCCCCGGCAAGCGAGATGTCCTTGCCCATGACCGACGGCGGCATCGCCTTGGTGATGCGGTCACCGAGTGCATACGGGTAGCCGAGGACACGGGCACTGTCCTTGACGGCTGCCTTCGCCTTGATGGACCCGTAGGTGATGATCTGGGCGACACGCTCCTCGCCGTACTTCTCGGTGGCGTAACGGATCATGTCGGAGCGCCGACGCTCGTCGAAGTCCATGTCGATGTCAGGCATCGAGATGCGCTCGGGATTGAGGAAGCGCTCGAACAGCAGGCCGTGCTTGATCGGGTCGAGCTCGGTGATGCCCAGGGCGTAGGCGATCATTGCGCCCGCCGCCGAACCACGGCCCGGACCCACGCGAATGCCGCTCTCCTTGGCATGGCGCACCAGGTCTGCGGTGACGAGGAAGTAGCCGGGGAAGCCCATCTGGATGATGACGCCGACCTCGTACTCCGCCTGTGTTCGGACGTTGTCGGGGATGGCGCCGTTGTAGCGGTGGTGCAGGCCGCGCTCGACTTCCTTGACGAGCCACGACTCCTCGCTCTCGCCGTCCGGCACCGGGAAGGCCGGCATCAGGTTGGCGCCCTCGTTGAACTCGACGTGGCAGCGCTCGGCGATGAGCATCGTGTTGTCGCACGCCTCGGGCAGCTCCGCCCACACCTGCCGCATCTCAGCGGCCGTCTTCACATAGAAGTCGCGGGCATCGAAGCGGAAGCGCTTTGGGTCGTCCATCGTGGTACGGGTGCCGATGCACAGCAGCACGTCGTGGGTGTCGGCGTCGGATGCATGCACGTAGTGCAGGTCGTTGGTGGCGATCAGCGGCAGATCAAGCGTTCGCGCGATGCGGAGCAGGTCCTCGCGGAACCGACGCTCGATCGCCAGACCGTGGTCCATGACCTCGCAGAAGTAGTTGCCCGCGCCGAGGATGTCGCGGAAGTCGGCCGCAGCAGCGAGCGCCTTCTCGTAGTTGCCGGCCTGCAGCCAGCGGTTTACCTCGCCGCTGGGACAGCCGGTTGTGCCGATGAGGCCGGTGCCGTAACGCTCGAGCAGCTCACGGTCGAACCGCGGCTTGTGGTAGTAACCCTCGAGGCTGGCCAGGGACGACAGCCGGAACAGGTTGTGCATGCCGGCCGTGTTCTCGGCCCACAGGGTCATGTGGGTGTAGCTCTGCTTGCCGCGCCCGGCCCCGGTGTCCTCGGGGGTGCCCTCGTCGAATCCGCCACCGAAGTCGAAGGGCCGACGTTCGAACCGGCCCTGCGGTGCGTAGTAGCCCTCCAGGCCGATGATCGGATTCAGGCCCCGCGCGCGAGCGCCCTTGTAGAACTCGAAGGCCCCGTACAGGTTGCCGTGATCGGTCATCGCGATGGCGGGCATGCCCTGCCGCTCTACCTCGTCGAAGAGGTCGGGCAGGCGTGCGGCACCGTCGAGCATCGAGTACTCGGTGTGCACATGCAGGTGCACGAACTGATCGGCGGGGGGCACGGCCCCACCCTAACTTTCCGGGCCGACGTCGGTGACGTCACACACCGGCGCGGAGCCGTTCGAGAGCCGTCGCCAGGTCCTGCGGGTACTCGCTGGCGACCACGATCCGCTCACCTGTCGACGGATGGTCGAAACCCAACCGCAACGCGTGCAACCACTGCCTCGTCAGCCCCACCCGCTTGGAGAGGCCGGGGTCGGCTCCATACGTCAGGTCACCGACGCAGGGGTGGCGCAGCGCGGCCATGTGCACCCGGATCTGATGGGTCCGGCCGGTCTCCAGGTGGACTTCGAGCAGCGATGCGTGCGGGAAGGCCTCGAGGGTGTCGTAGTGCGTGACGCTCGGCTTGCCACCCGTGACAACCGCCCACTTGTAGTCATGCTGAGGATGGCGGTCGATCGGTGCATCGATCGTCCCGCTGAGCGGATCACAGTGGCCCTGGACCACGGCGTGGTAGATCTTCTCGACCGTGCGTTCCTTGAACTGGCGCTTCAGGCTCGTATACGCCTGCTCGCTCTTGGCGACGGCCATGACTCCGGATGTGCCGACATCCAGCCGGTGCACGATTCCCTGACGCTCAGCGGCCCCCGAGGTGCTGATCCGGTAGCCCGCTGCAGCGAGCCCGCCCACGACGGTCGGCCCGCTCCAGCCGGGGCTGGGATGTGCGGCCACGCCGACCGGCTTGTCAACCACGACGACGTCGTCGTCGTCGAACAGCACGCGCATACCGGGCACCGGCTCCGGCGGGAGTGCCGGCGCACGCTCGGGCTCGCGCAGGTCCACCGTCAGAACCGACCCAGCGAGCAGGCGATCGGACTTGGCACCGGGCCGGCCGTCGACGAGCACCGCCCCCTCGGCGACCAGTTCAGCCGCGCGCGTGCGGGACAGGCCGATCAGGCGGGTAAGGGCGATGTCGAGGCGTTCGCCGGCCAGGCCTTCCGGCACCGGCAGGAGCCGTTCGGTCACGTCCGTGGCCCGCCGGAGAAGTCGATGCCGCGGAGCGCCAGCAGGACCATGAGGACGGCCGAGCACGTGATGAAGGCGTCGGCGACGTTGAAGACCGCGAAGTTCGGGAACTGGATCCAGTCGACGACATAGCCCAAGCCCGGTCCGGGCGGCCGGGTGATGCGGTCGATGAGGTTGCCGAGGAGCCCACCGAGCAGGCCGCCGAGAGCAACGGCCCAGGCCGTACTGCCGAGGCGGCGCGACGAGCGCAGGATGACCACGGCAACGACGACGGCGATGATCGAGAAGATCCAGGTGTAGCCGGTGCCCATGGAGAAGGCCGCACCCGTGTTCTCCGTGTA
>CAJAKT010000262.1 GCA_903940375.1 uncultured bacterium
ACGCCTCGACGCGCTCTCGGAGCGGACGGGCCGTCCCAAGTCCTTCTACGTGAAGTCGGCCCTCGAGGCGCACCTCGCGGACCTTGAGGACCAGTACTGGGCCGATCAGGTGATTACGCGGTTCGAGGCGGGCGACCAGACGACAAGGCCCATTTCGGATCTCATCACCGAACTCGGCCTATGACGGCGTGGTCCCTCGAGACAGCCAAGACGTTCGACCAGGCACTTGCCAAGCTGGATAGGCAGGACGCCCGACGCATCGTGGGCTACCTGCTGGATGCTGTCACGTCGGGGGATCCACGCATCCGCGGCTCGGCCCTCACGGCGAACCGCACGGGCTACTGGCGTTATCGGGTAGGTGACTACCGCGTCATCGTCCTGATCGAGGATCACCGGATGACCGTCGTTGCGCTCGAGGCGGGTCATCGCTCGGAGATCTACCGCGACTGACCGGTTGACGTGGCGAGCAGTTGGATCGCTCCCGGAATGTACAAAGACACAGCTGTTTTGCCGAGGGCGGGCCGAGCATCCCGTGGGAGGAGGTGAAGGCGGAGCTCGGCTGGTGAGCTACCGCATCGAGGTCGCGCCGGCGGCCCAGCGCGCCCTACGCAAGATCCGTGGGCCGATGCGTCGCCGGATCGAGGGAGCGATCCTGCTCCTTGCCCAGGATCCGCGCCCGCCTGCGGCTCGTCGACTTGACGATGAGCCGGCCTATCGAGTCCGTGTCGGTGACTTCCGGATCATCTATGAGATCCGCGACGACGTGCTACTCGTCGTCATCGTGACAGTCGCTCCGGTCGTTGTGATGGGAACAGCAGCGTGACGGCCACCGCTGCACCCAGCAGGATCACTGACACGACACCGTCGAGGATGAAGTGGTTGCCGGTGACCACCACGACCCACAGCGTCAGTAGCGGGTAGGCAATTACGAGCCAACGCCAGGATGTCCGTGCTGACACGATCACGAGCAGTGCGACGAGGCACGCCCACGCGATGTGTACCGATGGCATGGCGGCCAGCTGATTCGCATCGGCCACGGCCGCATACACCGAGCGGCCGTTCACTGCGGCAGTGTCGACGATGCCGAGCTCGGGCAGCAGTCGTGGAGGAGCCACCGCCTTGAACTGCAGGAGCAGGCAGGCGCCGGTGAGCAGCACGGTCACGGTGCGGGCGAACGGCCAGTCGCGACGGTGGAAGAACAGGACCCATGCGAGCGTGACGACGAAGACCGGAATATGCAGTGAGGTGTAGTACAGATCGGCGAAGCTCACGATGGCGGAGTTGCCGAGCACCATCTGCTGCATGGCGGCCTCGCTTGGCCAGCGCAGCGCAGCTTCCACATCCGCGATCCACATTCCTGCATCAGCGGCCTGGTCGACGCCCGCCTTCGACAGGGAGCCGATCACCTGCCAGACGGCATACAGCCCGAGGATGAGTGCGATCTCGCCCAGGATGCGCGACTTCGATCGCGTGCGGGGGATCAGCCACAGTGCTGTCATGGCGACCAGGGCGATGGCCGTGAGCACGAGAGCCGCGCGCCACGGCAGCCATCCCAGGCCGGCCAGTGTCATGCGCCCATCCTGCCTCGCAGAGTCGATGCGCCATCCTTGGGTCATGGACGACGGCCTGCGCATCAGAGGTTCCGTCGTCATCCCTGCGCATGAGCTCACGTGGAAGTTCTCGCGCAGCAGTGGTCCCGGCGGCCAGAGCGTCAACACCACCGACTCTCGTGTGCAGCTCGTGTTCGACCTGGCGAGCAGTCCGAGCATCCCCGAGCACTTCCGGCAGCGTGCGCTCGAGCGGCTGGCCAGCAAGCTGCAGGACGGGTGCCTCACGATCGCGGCCTCGGAGCATCGCAGTCAGTTCCAGAACCGCAAGGCGGCCGAACGTCGGCTTGCGGAGACGCTGAACGAGGCGATGGCCCCGCCACCGCGCACGCGCCGGCCCACCAAGCCGAGCAGGGGAGCGACGGATCGACGGATCAAGGAGAAGAAGTCGCGTGGGATGACGAAGCGGCTGCGCGGTGCCGCGGGTCGCGACGGCGACTGAGCCGGCGAGCCCTACTGGCGGCGATCGAAGGTCACACGCTCTCCAACTCGGACTTGGCCAGAAAGACCCCATGTCGACGGATCGCCGTCGGCGTCCTGCGGCGTGCGTCGTCTTGCAGCGACGGGACGGGCTCAAGAGTCCATGGGTCGGAAAGGGTGAAACGGGGATCGTCCAGCCAGTCCGGCCGGGGCAGGTTGTCAACGGTGAGCCAGTAGTCCACGACCCCGGCGACAAGTGCATCCCAGCGGATGTCACCGATGGGGGCGGGTTCCGTGACAGCGAGCGCCACTCGAACCGCGCCGCCTTCACGGGCAAGGTCGTCGGAGAGCTGGATCACGCGGCGGAACGCACGGTCGCCTGGGCCAACCTCCTGAAGTGCGATTCTGATGTGCGCAGCCGCTTCCCAGACCGGCCCGCAGTACGACGGCAGCAGGATGATCTGCTGGTTCAGCGCTGCGAGCAGCTGCTCAAGCCGGCTCACGGTCGTATCGTGCGCCCCGGATTCCACAGCCGCGATGCCCGGCTGGCTGACATTGGCGAGACGCGCCAGGGTGCGCTGTGAGGCTCCGCGCTGGTGTCGAGCTAGGCGCAGCAGGCTTGAGGCCGACATGATCCCTCCGATACGAGAAGTCGTATCAGTATGGCCTACTCCTCTGACAGCAGGCTCAGCACCCGTCATCGATGAGGTCGCGCAGCGAGCCATGTCCGGCGACGGATGCCTCGCGGGCTGCGAGCAGGTAAGCGAGGGCCTGGTCCGCAGTAAATCCATCAGGAGTATTCGCCTCGGGTATCCCGACATCGCTGTTCATTCCCTCAGGGTGGACAAGCCCAGCGACGTTTCGGGTGATCTGAAGGACGCAGTGCACCGCATAGAGCCCGCTGTGCGGCAGGATTCCCCCATGGCCGGACTCAGCAGGCGCGCCTTCCTCGCCACCGTCGCGGGTCTGAGCGCGGCCTGGGCAATCCCGAAGCAGGCTCTGGGCAGCGTGCTGTCGGCGCCGGCCGCGGTGGGCACCGGCACGAGCACCCTGCAGCAGGGCATCGCGATCGGCCCGATCGCCAACAAGCAGTACCGCACGCTCGTCACGCGCACCGGTGAGCCGCACTTCGCTCGCCTCGACATCCTCGGGCAGGTGCCTGACCCGACCCGTGCCGATCGACGGCGATCGCTGCTCTACTTCGGCCACCTCTCCGACATGCACCTGATGGATGCGCAGAGCCCCGCGCGACTCGAGCCGTTGATCGCTATGGACCACGCGCTGTGGGGCGGGGCGTTCCGCCCGCAGGACACGCTCACCACGCATGTCGCTGCGGCGATGGTCACGAGCATCACCGACCTGCGCATCTCACAGGTCACGGGTGCCCCGCTCGCGGCAGCCTTCGTCACCGGCGACACCGCTGACATGCTGAGCAGCCTCGAGACCCGCTGGTACGTCGATCTGCTCGACGGTGTGCCGATCACCCCGAACTCCGGCGATGCTGGTGTCTACGACGGTGTGCAGTCCTGGTCCGAGGCGTACTACGCGTATCACCCCGAGGATCCGACCGGTGACTGGTTCGGCAACTACGGCTTCCCCGCGGTGCCCGGTCTGCTCGATGCCGCGGTGAGCCAGGAGGTGAAGAGCCCCGGACTGCCCGTGCCCTGGTACGGCGTCTACGGCAACCACGACACCGTCTATCTCGGCACGATGGGTGTCCCGGCGGCACTGCGAGCGTTCGCCGTTGGTGACCGCAAGTTCTTCGACTGGACGGCTCAGGGCATCGACTACGTGCAGGGCTGGTCAGCGGATACGTCGGCGCTGGCGCGCATGCTGCACGTGCTCGAGGACAACGTCGGCATCCACCTCGGCTCGAAGGCCGTCACGCCCG
>CAJAKT010000263.1 GCA_903940375.1 uncultured bacterium
CGCTGAACTGGAAGAGGGTGAAGCGTCGCCGGACGAGATGTTCGCCAGGCTCAGTGACATGCAGATCGACATGCAGCCGCTGTACTACGGCGGCTTTCCCCGCCTGTTCGAGGCGCTCGACGGCGGACTCACCCAGGAGCAGGCTGATGAGGTGCATCGACACCTCGCAGCCTTGATCCCAGCGGGCGACGACGTCCTGGCGGCAGCCATGAAGGCCCGGATCGAAACGGGGATCAATCCTGGTGAGATCCCTGCAGCCTTCCCGACCGCCCTGCGGGAACTTCCTGAGGACGCATCACAGGGCATCCAGCTCATGTGGCTCGTAGGCCCCTTCAACCAGAGCAACGGCGCGTACTACCTGGCCAGCGGCTCTGACCTGCTCGCCGTGGACACGGACTACGTCTTCGCTGGCAGCCCCGATCGGTGGTCCGCGGATGTCGAGCGTTGGGAGGACGCCCGCATCCTGCTCGGGCAAATCGGACCCGACAGGGTTCGAGTCTTCTTCTGGTACACAACCTGACCTTCCACCCCGCGAACGGCTCGCGTCTTGGGGAGACATCCATGCGTCGACAGGCCATCTGGGCTCGACCCGATCGTCGGATTCACACGCCTCGTTGTGCAAAGACCGTGGAGCCTGCGTGCGCTCCCGGCCCGCTGGTGAACTGTCGCTAGTGGTTCGCCGCTGGGCAGTGGTCGACCCTTCCCCGCGTACTCGGGCGTGTTCCCAAGACGGTCGACCACTGCCCAGGCCCACCGCTTGGAGTGGCAGCGCTGACCTGTTGGTCGACGTGCCCGCAACCGCCTCCTTGACAGTTTCGGCAGCGCCGGACGGTCTCTGGGAGGCCCTGGAAGACCAGGGCCTCCCAGAGAGGAGCACGACATGGCTACACGCCACACCACAACGCGCAGCACGACGGCGTTGAACCAGTTGGTCGCCACCGAGACTCAGCGCCGGCGACGGGGCCACCAGTTCTACCCGAACGCTGGCACCTGGTCGCGCATGCCCCGCACCCACGACGATGGGATCGCCGGGGCTGACGCTTGCGTGGTCGCTCACTACTTCGGCGGCCCCATGGACCTGTGGGTCACGGGCATGGATGACGACGGCCTCGTGTACGGATTCGTGTGCATGGCTCACATGCCCGAGTCCGCGGCCTGGGGTCTGAGCTCCGCACCGGAGCTTGAGGCCATCAACGACCGTGGCCTGGTCATCATCGAACGGGATCTGTACTGGTCGCCGACCCGGGCAGGCGACATTCAGGAGATCGTGGCGACCGGTGGGGCGTTCTCGTGACTCGGGCGCTGCGGTGGACCGCTCATGGACGCGGCGGCCACCCCGAGGCGCACGTGAAGGTCGTGTGCGCCCGGCGCCGAGCGAGGCACCTTCACCAGTGGCCCACCGCGGGCCACAGGATGAGAGGAGCATCATGAGCATCAGCGTCACACTGGTCGAACCGGACCAGGTCGAGTCATGGACCCGAGATATCGAGTTCACCTACCAGGGCCGGGAGTTCAGCGGCTGGATGGGCTGGAGCGTGGAGTCCAGCTACCAGTCCTGGTTCCGGGCAGCGGACGGCCAGCCGGTTCCGCCGGAGTTCCAGGAGTATGACTTCCTGTCCGATCTGGACGACTTGTCCCTACTCGCGCGCCGGCACCAGCGCGCTCGCGAGATGGCCTCATGAGCGCCTGTCCCCGCTGCCTAGGTCCCTTGCCCACCCGACCAGCGGTCAGCCGTGCCGACCGGACAGCCCGCATCTGCGCCTCGTGCGGCACGGATGAAGCGCTGGAGGCGCTACGAGGCCGCCTGCGGCCCAGAACCGACTGGCCTGCATAGCCCGCACCGTCGGGGCCGGTGCCGCACACACGC
>CAJAKT010000264.1 GCA_903940375.1 uncultured bacterium
TCCGGCTCGGCCTACCGGGGATGCGCACGACGGTGACGGCTCAGGTGTCTGCCGACTGCTTCCCGCAGCCGGCCGGCCGCAAGCCCCTTCCCGTCCCGAAGCGCTTGCGATGCACCCGGGCAGATGTCCTGCGCACCGGTGGCACGCTGACCATGACGGCGCGACCGGCGTCCACGATGACGGCGCCGGGCGCGACGTCGATCGTGATCCGCACGAACGGGCTGAGCTACCGCGAACTCGTGAGCATCGCCGGCAGCCTGGTGCAGGTGGCCGGCTCGACGGCCGACGGCGCCGGGTCGGCCCAGATGGTCGCCATGTGCCGGCAGATGGTCAGCGGTCTCATGACCTTCGAGCAGGCGAGCACGTTCGCCCAGTCGAACGGCTACTCGGCACGGGTCGGCAGCATCGATGGCGTGCCGCAGGCAGTGACCATGGACTACCGACCCGACCGCTTCACCGTTGATCTCGTCGCGAATGCAGTGACCGCCTGCACGTACGGCTAGATCCGCACGTCACTCGGTCGGCGGGGTGGGCTGCTCCGGAGCCGGTGGCGCCTCGGTGCGCTGGCGCTGGCGAGTCTGCCGGACGATGACCAGGGTCAGCGGAATCGCGATCACGGCCAGCACCAGCAGGAAGGGCAGCAGGAATCCGACCGCGGTGATAGCCACCATGATCAGCGAGACGAAGGCCGCCCACCCGCTCTGCAGCCCTGATAGGAAGCCGGGTGCATCGACGTCGGTGATCTCGGTCTTCGGCGACAGGGTGACCGTGATCGTCGACATTGCGACCTGATCGCCGAGCCATGTGCGCTGCGCGGTGAGGGAGTCGAGTTCTGCCTGGCGCTGCGACAGCTGGGTCTCTATTGCCAGCAGGTCCTCGATGCGTGATGCCTGTGCGAGGAGCTGGGACATCCGGTTGATGCTGGTCTGCAGTGCCTTGATGCGGGCGTCAAGGTCGACGACCTGCGTCGTGACGTCCTGAGCGGTGATGCTGACCGAGTCGACATTCCCGAGTGCGGAGATATCCGCGATGAAGGCATCGAGGTCGGCCGCGGGAATCTGCGCGGTGATGTTGGCATACGTGGAGTCACCCGTGCTCTGCGTGTCCTCGCTGGAGACGACGCCGTTGCGCTTCTTCACGAGGGCGTGCACGTCGAACGCGGTCTTGGCAACGTCGTCGACGCGCATGGACACGTAGCCGGTGCGGATGACCTGACGTTCCGTGGTGACGGTGCTGGGTGCCTGTGCGGCCTTGTCCGTGACCGCCATCTCGCCGGACACTCCGGGGGCTCCTGCCTCCACCGGAATTGCGGCGCTCACGGCACCGGCATCGGCGGCCGTTGTCTCGCTGCCGCCCGATCCGCTGCAGCCGGCCAGCAGGAAAGCGGCCGCCAGGGTGATCAGAAGTGGTGCTGTTCGAGCTCGCATGGTCTCCTCCTCGCGTGCTGTGTCACCGTTCTTGACGCGGGCACGCGGGCGGCCGTTCCGTCCTTTGGCAACGATTCGGTGACGGTGACGGTGACGGTGACGGTGCCAGGGCTAGCGGTAGCTGAAACGGGACCATTCGTGCCGGCCGCCCCGCAGCTTGGCCCCGTCGATGAACCGCACGACCGACTCTGAGCCGACCGCGCGGAAGGCAGCGAACGTCAGGTTGGTGTCGCCCCACCTCCGGCCATCTAGGACGACGTCGCCGGTGAGGGCATCGGCAAGTGATGTGCCCTGCTCGATGCAGGA
>CAJAKT010000265.1 GCA_903940375.1 uncultured bacterium
TCGCAGGGACGAAAACCCTTGCGCTGCAACAGGTTTACCAGTGGGTCGCCGGGGGCTCGAACCCCGAACCTACGGATTAAAAGCCTGCGAACCCTCCCCATCGGCGAGCGTGAAAAACAGCGTTACCAAGCACTTTCACGCCACCGAGGCTCACCTAGACCCACCCAGGCTCTGGCGGAAAGGGCCCACTCCCCGGGCATGAAAGTGTCCCTATCGGGTTGTCAAGCTGCGGCGGGCGTCGCGGGGACGTAGGTCTTGTGGTCGCGGATCATGGCGAACAGGACGTCGGTCTTGCGTCGGGCCAGGCAGATGAGGGCGGCGGTGTGCCGCTTGCCCTCGGCGCGCTTGCGGTCGTAGTAGGCGCGGGAGGCGGGGTCGGCGCGTAGGGAGGCGAACGCGGCGATGAACATCGCGTTCTTCAATCGCTTGTTGCCGCCATGGTTGACGCGCTCGCTGCGGATGGAACTGCCGGACCGGCTGGTGATCGGGGCGAGGCCGGCGTAGGCGGCCAGGTGCGCGGCGGTGGGGAATGCGGAGACGTCGCCACCGATCTCTGCCAGGAGCCGCGCTGCGATCTTGACGCCGACTCCTGGCATGGACGTCAAGACCTCGGCAAGAGGGTGCGCATCGAGGACCTCCTCCACGTCGCGGGCGATGCGCTCGCGCTCGTCACGCAACTGCAGCAGCTGCGCCGCCAGCCCCGGGATGACGCGTTCGGCGGCGGCGGTCCCCGGGACGACGACGGTCTGCTCGGCCAGGCCCGCCCAGATCCGCTCGGTCAACGACGCGTGGATGCGGGGGGCGTGCTTGCGCAGCTGGCTGTCGATCCGGGTGCGGCCCATCTTCCGCAGTCCGGCCGGGCCGCCGGCCTTGGCCAGCAGGTGCAGCACCGCGGGGTGGGAGATGTTGCCCCCCAACGCCTTCTCCAGGCTCGGATGGACCTGCGAGAGCAGCGCCCGCAACCGGTTGTTCGCCGCCGTGGTCTGCGCGACCAGGTCATCGTCGTAGCCCAGCAGCATCGCCAGGTCCGCCCGCGTCTGGTCCGGCACGTCCAATCGTCGCAGCGCATGCGGCGCCGTCAATGCCGCGTTCGCGATGATGAACGCATCCCGCGCGTCGGTCTTCGCGTTCCCCGGATGCAGGTCCGCCAGCCGCCGCATCGACAGGCCGGGCAGATACGCCACGTCGATGCCCATCGCGTGGGCGACGGTCACCGGCAGCGCCCCGATCGAATGCAGCTGGTCGACCACCACCAGCACCTGCCCCTCGCCCGCGGCCCGACCGAACAGCTCCCGCAGCGCGGGCTCTGCGTTCGCGACCTCACGGTCGACCAGGCGCCGACCCTGCGGATCCAGCGCGACCGCATGATGCATGCTCTTGCCGACATCCAGACCGATGACGACGTCGTAACCCATGGCGACCTCCTCGCACCTCCACCTGGCCGGCACGGCGTCGGCACCCGGCAGCCACGTTACGGAAAGACCCACACGATCGTCGGCCACGTCCCTATCAGCGGTCCACCAACACCACCCGGCCCAGTGACAGCACTTTCATGATCATCGACGACAAGGGCAATGAAGTCATGCTGGGCCAGGCAGCCAGGAGCCCCAAACTGAGGCCACGACCAAGGTAACGGGCGACGCAAAGGGCGAGTTTCCATGCGCAGATTCGGTGGATTGACCGCCTGGACCTACGCACCACCCATGCTGATGGGCAGAACTGTGACTCGATGCCCGACGGGATCGACCGTCA
>CAJAKT010000266.1 GCA_903940375.1 uncultured bacterium
CCACCACGAGCGGCTGGTCTACATCCCGTGCCGGCTCAGCCTGGTGCCGGTGCTGTTCCGCGACCACTACCGACCAGACATCGTGCTGCTGCACACTTCGACGCGCCGTCACGACACCTTCAGTCTCGGCACCGAAGTCAACATCCTGCCCGCGGCGATCGAGTCGGTGCGCGAGCGCGGCGGGCTCGTCGTCGTTCAGGCGAACCCGAACATGCCGTACACCTATGGCGATGCGCAGATCTACGAACACGAGATCGACTACCTCGTCGAGGTCGAGGAGGCCCTGCCGACTCACTCAGCGGGTGGACTGGATGACGTCTCGCGAAGCATCGGCGAACTCATCGCGGCCCGTGTCCAGGACAACGCCACGCTGCAGATGGGGATCGGTGCGGTTCCAGATGCGGTCCTCGCGTCCTTGACGCAGCAGAAGGGGCTGCGCATCTGGACGGAGATGTTCAGCGATGGCGTCCATGAGCTGTTCAAGCGCGATGCGCTCGATCGCGAGGTGCCGATCACGGCTTCCTTCATCTTCGGATCACAGGAGCTCTACGACTGGATCCATCTGAACAAGTGGATTCGGATGCTGCGCACCGAGCGCACGAATGACCCGGCCCAGATCGCCCGCCAGGCGAAGATGACGAGCGTCAATGCCGCCCTGCAGGTCGACCTGTTCGACCAGGCGAATGCGAGCCGGGTCAAGGGACGTATCTACTCCGGCTTCGGCGGGTCGACGGACTTCATCGTCGGCGCGCTGCATTCGCGGGGCGGGCAGTCGTTCATCGCCTTGCCGTCGTGGCATAAGAAGGCGGGTGTCTCGACGATCGTGCCCCGCATCCAGGAGCCGGTGACGAGCTTCGAGCACAGTGCCGTCGCGACGGAGAACGGCATCGCCGCGGTGTTCGGCCGAAGCCAGCGCGAGCGTGTCACCAACATCATCGACCACGCGGCGCATCCCGATGCGCGCGCCGGGCTGCGCGAGGCGGCGGCGGAGATGGGCCTGCTCTAGGTGCCCGAACTGCCCGAGGTCGAGGCGCTGGCACGGTTCCTGACGGATCAGACCGTCGGGAACCGGATCGCCTCGGTGACGTTGGCCAGTCTCAGTGCGCTCAAGACGTTCAGTCCGTCGCTTACGGAACTCGAGGGGCAGCACGTCCGCGAGGTCACCCGGCGGGGGAAGTTCCTCGATCTGGCGACGGTCGAGGGCCTTCATCTGGTGTGGCACCTGTCCCGCGCGGGCTGGGTGCAGTGGCGCGAACTGGTGGCCGCCACGCCCGTGAAGCCGGGCTCGGGTCCCTTGGCCCTCCGAGTCGCTTTCGTGACCGATGACGGTGAGCCGACCGGCGGGTTCGACGTGACGGAGGCCGGGAAGACCAAGCGGCTGGCGGTCTACGTGGTGCGGGATCCCGAAGAGGTGCCCGGAGTGGCACGCCTGGGGCCGGACGCGTTGTCCGACGGCCTGTCCGAGGCGGCGTTTGCGGAGATCCTCGGGGCGGCAGGGCGCTCGCAGATCAAGGGCGTGCTGCGCGACCAGTCCACGATCGCAGGAATCGGCAATGCGTACAGCGACGAGATCCTGCATGCGGCGCGACTGTCCCCGTTCCACCCGTGCAGCACGCTGACCGACGACGAGGTCGCGCGGCTGTATGCCTGCCTGCGAGATGAGCTCACTGCCGCTGTCGAGCGCTCCATCGGGCACGGCACCGGGACGCTGAAGTCGGAGAAGAAGGCGAATCTTGCGGTGCACGGTCGGGTGGGCCAGGCGTGCCCGGCCTGTGGCGACACCGTGCGTGAGGTGTCGTTCGCGGACTCCGCTCTTCAGTACTGCCCCACCTGCCAGACGGGTGGCAAGCCGCTTGCCGACCGGCGGATGAGCCGCCTGCTCAAGTAGCCCGCCGCCCGCCCCCGTCCCGCCCCGCCCCGCCACCTCCCCACCCACCCCTCGACCTGCGTCACTCGTGGCTGGACATTTCGGACGGAGTGCGGCCACGACTGACGCAGCACGGGGGTCAGGGTTTACGGGCGCGGCCGTCGCGCAGGGCATCGCGGACGCGGCCGACCACGCGGGCGGGATAGCGCATGTCCTCACCGACGATCTCGACCACGATCCATCCGTGCTGGCGGAGCACCGCGCGCCGGGCGGCATCCTTGGCACGCTGCTGCATGGGCGCATGGACCTCGCCGTCGTACTCCGCGATGACCCGCTCACGACGGAACACCAGATCAC
>CAJAKT010000267.1 GCA_903940375.1 uncultured bacterium
CATCTCGCGCGCTGCGCTCACGTTGTTGCCCGTCACCGGGACGACGCTCTGCAGGTAGCACTTGATCTTGGGCTCGGTGCCGCTCGGCCGGATGATCACGCGAGCGCCGGTTGCCAGCAGGAACCTCAGCCCATCGGTGGGCGGAAGCCCTTCGGATCCCTGAGCGAGGTCATCGAGTGTCGTCACGGTAGCCCCTCCGATCACCGCTGGAGGGTTCGTTCGCAGGCCCGTCATGATCTCGTCGAGTCGTGCGAGGTCGGCTACCCGGGCGGAAACCTGCGCCGTTGCATGCACGCCGTACTCGCCGGCGAGATCATCGAGCACGCCGAGCAGGGTCGTGCCCCAGGCCTGCACGCGCGATGCCATCTCGATCACCATCAGCGCCGCGCTGAGACCGTCCTTGTCCTGCACGGCCTTGGGGTCGACGCAGTAGCCGAGCGCCTCCTCGTAGCCGTAGACGAGATCGGGGACGCGGGCGATCCACTTGAAGCCGGTGAGTGTCTCCTCGTAGTCGAACGTCGCCTCCCGCGCGATCGCGGACAGCATCGAGCAGGACACGATCGACTGCGCGAACACGCCGCGGCGAGAAAGGCGCCGGTTGCCCGCCGCAATCCACCAGCCGAGGAGCAGGCCGACGTCATCACCGGTGAGCATCCGCCATCCGTCTGCGGTCGGCACGCCGACGGCGCAGCGGTCGGCATCCGGGTCATTCGCGATGACGATGTCGCATTCGCCGGCCTCGGCCGTTGCGAACGCGAGGTCCATTGCCCCGGGCTCCTCCGGATTCGGGAAGACGACGGTCGGGAAGGCGGCATCGGGCTCGAACTGCTCCGTGGTGACGACGGGCTCCGGGAAGCCGGCGGCCTCGACGAGGCGAAGGAAGATCTCGCCGCCAACACCATGCAGGGGCGTGTACGCGACGCGAAGATGTGATGGAGGTGCTTCCTCGAGCAGTGTGACCGTTCGGGCGATGTAGGCGTCGACGACCTCGTCGCCCAGCGTGACCCAATCGTCGCCGTGGGGCAGGTCAGCGACCCGGCCGAGCGCGGTGACGTCGGCGATGTGTGCGCTGATGTCGACATCGGCAGGCGAGACGATCTGGCTGCCGTCCTCGAGGTACACCTTGTAGCCGTTGTCCTGCGCAGGGTTGTGGCTCGCTGTCACCATCACGCCGGCCGCGCAGCCGAGATGGCGGATGGCGAAGGCAAGGATCGGCGTGGGCAGGCGAGCCGGCAGCATCATGACACTGAGCCCAGCGCCTGCCAGGATCTGCGCCGTTGCGCGCGCGAAGAGGTCGGAGTCCTGGCGGGCATCGTGACCGATGACAACGGCACCTCCGCCCCGTTCATTGAGGTAGCGGGCCAGGCCCGCAGCGGCGCGTGCGACGACCACGATATTCATCCGATTGGAGCCGGGGCCGACCTTGCCGCGCAGGCCGGCGGTACCGAAGGCCAGCGTCCCGGCGAAGGCATCCGCCAGCTCGGCTGCGGCAACGGCATCGCCCGCATCAGCACTCGCGAGCAGGGCCTCGAGCTGCGTGCGCATGCGCTCGTCGGGATCGTCGGCGAGCCAGGCTCGCGCGGAGGCGTGGACGTCCATCGTCGGTCCTCCTCAGACCTTCCGGATCACCTGGGCGAGCAGCTCACCCATG
>CAJAKT010000268.1 GCA_903940375.1 uncultured bacterium
CATGTCTTCGTCAAGAAGGACGACGCCGAAGGGACCGACCACTACTACCTGGGACGAGCGACCGCAGTGGATGCGCGCGAGACGACGATGCCGGACTCAGCGGGTGCGCCACTGCCCGTAGTCACAATGCTCCTTCGATTCGCGGAGCCGATCAAGCAAGGGCTCTTCGACTACTTCCAGCCGCTTCAGTTGGTGTGAGGCCCAAAGAAGTGTGAAAGCACCCGCTGCCTACAGGAGTCCCCGAGCCAGGTCATTTCTGCCCTTTCTTCGGCTCTGCTGACATACCCGTGGGTGCTTCGACCCTGCCGTTGAACGGGCGCACGCCGCTCTCGCAATAGATTTCGGGCTGTTGAGGTCCAGAAATCCTGAGCGGAGAACGGCGTGCGAGAGACAAGGGTATGGCGTGCCCTGCTGGGGTTGGAGAACACGGTCGTGGAGGGCGTGGAGTTCGACGACGACGCGGGCGTGATCGTGGTCCACGCCCGGCCGACCGCCTCACGTCGAGATCGGTGCGGGACCTGTCGGCGACGCAGTCCTCGCTTCGACCACGGGGACGGCCGGCGCCGGTGGCGGGCGCTGGATCTGGGGTCCGTGCAGGCCTTCGTGGAGGCGGACGCGCCGCGGGTGACGTGCCGCCGGCATGGGGTGACGGTCGCGTCGGTTCCATGGGCGCGGCACGACGCCGGCCATACCCGCGACTTCGACGACACGGTCGCGTGGCTGGCCACGGTCACGTCCAAGACCGCCGTCACCCGGCTGATGAGGGTCGCCTGGCGCACCGTCGGTTCGATCGTCGCCCGGGTCTGGGCCGACACCGGCGGCGCCGTCGACCGCCTCGAGGGACTGGCGCGGATCGGGATCGACGAGATCTCCTACCGGCGCGGCCAGCGATACCTGACCGTGGTCGTGGACCACGACTCCGGCCGGCTTGTCTGGGCCGCTCCCGGGAACAGCGCCGCGACCCTGCGCAGCTTCTTCGACGCCCTCGGCGAGACCAGGAGCGCTGCCATCACTCACGTCTCCGCCGATGGGGCGGACTGGATCGCTGTCGTCGTCGCGGAGCGGATCCCCCAGGCGGTGGTCTGCGCGGACGCGTTCCACGTCGTCCAATGGGCGACCGCCGCGCTGGACCAGGTCCGCATCGAGGCGTGGCGCACCGCCCGCGCAGCCGCACGATCCGAACCCCGACCACGTCGCGGACCGCGCACGGCGAACTCTCCGAAGCGACCGGCCAGCGACCTCGCGAACGGCATCAAGCGCTCCCGCTACGCGCTCTGGAAGAACCCCGAGGACCTCACCGAACGCCAGCACGCCAAGCTCGCCTAGATCGCGACGACCGACCCCCGCCTGCACCGCGCCTACCTATTGAAGGAGGGCCTGCGCACCATCTTCCAGCTGCCCTACGACGACGCCGTCGAAGCACTCGACATCTGGCTCGGCTGGGCCAGACGCAGCCGCATCCCCGCGTTCACCAAGCTCGCCCGCAGCGTCAAGAAGGCCCGCGAAACGATCCTCAACGCCATCGCCCACCGACTCTCCAACGCCCTCATCGAATCGGTCAACACCAAGATCCGCCTCATCACCCGCATCGCGTTCGGGTTCAAGAACGTCGACGCCCTCATCGCCCTGGCCATGCTCAGCCTCGGCGGCCACCGCCCAGCTCTACCCGGCCGAAACTAACCCACGGATGCGTCAGGAGAGCCCAATCTTCTGCCCTATCTTGGTGAGTCTGGGTGGTTCTCAGTGGGTCTGGGTGCGCGAAAACCGTTGAATACCAACGATTTGGGGATATGGCTTCTTAGAGGGGGAGGGTCTGAAAATCGGAAGGTCGGCGGTTCGACCCCGCCCCTGGCCACCACGAAACCCGTTGCAGCGCAACAACTCTCCAGAAGTCATTTCCTACTTTCTGGACAGAGAATCAAGCTCCTGCCCTTTCACACACGCACAATCTGTGGATAACTCGCCGAGATCCGGCGAAGATCGGAAGGTCAAGTCCCTTCGATCAGACCCCGAAGCGCTTACGGTCCATCGTCTTGAAGTAGCCCTTCTTCAGGGCACGTTCGGCGCTGTCCTTCGGTGTGGAGAAGAAGTCGCGCTCGGAGCTGGACAGTCCAACCGTTTCGATCTTCGTGCGGAGCAGGGTGAGGGTGCAGCACAGGTCGGCGGCCTGGAAGAGGCTGTAGTCCGAGGGGACAACCTTGCGAACCTCGACGTTGGTCAGGTGCGCATTGAAGACGCTGTTGACCAGGTTCGTGAGCTCCTTCTGCCCGTTGTCGTAGTAGATGACCACCCGATCCCAGGTACTGAAGTACTCGTGGCTGGACCGGATCAACGCACCGAGTTCACGGGACATCGCGCCCACAAGCTGGTCGGTGTCCTCGAGCTCGCGCTTGCTGAACACCCAGGAGTGGTGGGTCACGTCGCTCATGCGCACGAAGTCAACGAGTACTCGGAAGATGGCTCGCCGCTCAGCCATCTTCAGCCACTCGTAATCCTTCTCCCTCCGGATCAGAGGGCCTGTGTGGATCGCATGATCGGGCGGCAGTCCGCGGGCCTGGAGCGCCGCATGGATCTTGTCGAGGTGGCCACTGATGTCATCGCTCTGATCGTGGAAGACCAAGCTCAAGATGTACAACGGGGAGTGGTTCTGGAGCGGGCCGAAGTCCCCGGACTCATCGATGAAAATGCTGAGTTCGCGCAACAGCACCCCCGGAAATGCAATTAGGCGGGGGATATCCCCGCCTAAAGGGTGGACCAGGGCCTTTCGGCCAGCCCAGCACGTAAAGAATAGCACCGGATCGCGCCTGTGTGTCTATCCCTTACGTCCAGGACCAGATGGCGATCCGAGCCGGTCGAGCATGTCGTCGCTCATATCGATCCGACCATGCAGCATCTGACTCAAGCTCGGCTGCTTCACGCCGCTGAGCAGCGACAAGCGCGTCTGTGACATGCCTGAACCAGCCATGACGTCGCGCAGGATGGTCGGTCGATCCACATACGGAACATTGCACTCAATACCATCTTCCGTATGTGGAAACGACCCGACCGCACGTGTCAGGGGCTGGTCAGAGGTCCAGTCCCAAGGCAGCCGCCAGTCGACTCGGGCTCATACCGTTCTCTGACTCCTGCAACGACGCCAGAAGTTGGACCAGGTCGGGCTGCCGCGTCGGGTCCTCCGCCGCCTCGCGCGGAGTGAGCCCGCCGAGGGCGGGAATGGACTCGTCCAGCCAGCTCTCCTCGTACCCTGCGATGACCTGCGCCAAGACTTCGGCCACGGCAGGATCCCCGAGGTCAAGGCCCGGGCTCGGCCCGTCCGGGACCGTCAGCTCGTCGAGCGGGGTCGCCTCGAACTCGACGACGCGCATGAACATGGACAGCTCAGTCGCCCAATCGAGTTCCTCGTCCATACGCTCCTCGGAGAGCGTCTCGATCCGCACGAGGCCGTTCTCGAGCATCATCGTCGCCCGGATCGTCCCGTCGACGGTGCGCACCCAGTCCGCGCCAGCAGGCTGATACCTGTCCCGGGCCAGGTCGAGGAAGCCCTCGACGTCTTCGACCTCAACCAGGGCGCGGCAGATGGTCAGCGGCTCCCCTGTCGTCGTTGTCAGGCTCGGGGGTGCATAGCCGGCAGTCAGTGCGGCGATGACGTCGATCGGTTCGGGCGCTTCGTCCAAGACGTCGATCATGCCGTCGCGCCATTGGAGGGAGATCTGCTCGATGCCCCCGAACACCTGCCACTGTCCGCCGCAAGGCAATACGCGCGTCACGATGATCATGCCCCGGCGCAGCGTGTGGGTCGCGAGCCGCTCGCTGACCTCGACCCGCTCGCCGGATCTCATGTCTCGCAACGTCATGCTCTCGCCTGCGACGACGTCCTCGACGTCGAAGACGGACCGGTCCCGGTCGATCCAGGTCTCGGCCAGTTCGCGCTCGTCGTCCGGAAGGAGATAGCCGCGCTCTTCGAGGAACTCCTCGAACACTGCCCCCTCGCACAGCATCACGTCGTGCACGAGAGCATCGGACAGGCCACGCAACAGCCCGTCAGGCCCCGACCAGTACCGAGACCGCTCGCGTCCGAGCTCCAGCAACTCACCTCGCCACGGCCCCTCGTGCAGGAACACCACGGCCTTGTGGTGCAGCCACGAGGCCCTAGCTTCCAGCGGAAGCGGCGGCGCCGAGCGATGGCAGGCCTTGACGCGGCGGCCCGACCCGCACCAGCACGGCGCGTTGCGGTCGGCCACTCCCCATTCAGTCGCGAACCGAGCGAGGATCACTCGCTCGTCGTCGTCATCGTCCACGCCGGCCCGCTCGAGCAGGGCCACGGCACGGACGGCGTCCCCTCGATCGCTGGCGAACCGAGCCAGATCGATGAGGACCGGCGTCCACGCCGGATCGATGCTCTCCGCCGCGTCATAGGAGCGCTCGGCCAGCTCGTGCTCGCCCAATCGCTCCAATGCCTTGCCCTCCAGCCATCCCAAGGCGCACCGCGAGGCGCGCGGGGCGCAAGGACGCCATTGTGCGACGGCGAGGGTCAGCGGCAGAGCGGTGAACTCGTCGCTGCCCAGCGTCATCGCCAGCACCGCAGTCGCCACGTCCGCGTCCGCCAGGTGGCGCAGGGCGAATGTCACCGGCTCCGAGACAGGCGGCAGGTCGGGCGGCCCGGCCCCCTCCAGCAGGCGTGGGAGGGTCTGGAGATCGGCTCCCTGCTCGCTCACCCGGGTGACGAGCTCGGCCACGGCGGATGAGATCCCGTCGACAGCGCGGGACAGCTCAACGGCGGCGCGCGCGCCCACCTCATCCAGCCCGTAGTGGAGAGTCGCGCGGCGCACCTCGGCCTCGTACTCCCACCTGTCGAAGTCGAATCCCTCGAACGCCACGAAAGCACCCCGGCGGGCGATCCCCGCCTGAGCGAACAGCTCGGCGACTGGCGGCACGGGCGAGCGGAACGCCTCAGGATCGACCACGCATGCAGCCAACAGCAGGGAATCCGCCGGCACCGGCATCTCGGCCTCGTGCTCGCGGAGCACCGCGGTGAGCGTGGCGGCCGCCGCGACGCCTCCCTGCTCGTCGAACTCAGTGACCTGGGACAGTTCCAGCGCGCCGCCCGCGAGGATTCGCACGCCAAGGGCGGCTAGCGGTTGGAACGCCTGCAGGGCTCCATCGGGGAGCAGCCACGCCAAATCGACGTCATCGGTCAGCAGGCCCGCCTCAGCGAGGATCACTGCATCGTGACTCGAATCGAGCGAGACGACGGGGTCGTCAGCGACGGCAAGGATGCCTGCGATCACCATTCCATCCGCGGGCACCAGATCAGGTTCGACAAGCAGGATGTCGCTCGCCTGCTCCTCAGCGGAAAGCGGATGCGTGAACATGCGCCCGCGAAGGACGGCCTCGGCGTTCACCCACCTGTCCCCGACAATCGGAGTGCAGGCAGGGATCCGATCCAGCAGCAGTTCCACGCTGTTCCGCGTCATCGGTGGCTGGCCGCAGTCCCGCAGAGCTTCGTCCATCTCCTCGAGAGTGAAAGCACATCCATTCGCCAGTAGCGACGAAAGGACTTCGGCAGCGGTCTCCATCGCCCTAGCCTGCCACGGTCGGCCGAGGACCCGCTCACGTCTTCGACGCCGGATCCGACCGCGGTGGTACCGGTCCGCGTGGGCGGGGACTTGCCGTTGGCCGTGCGCCAACGTGATCTCCTTAGTCAGGCCATGGACTATTTCGCTGCCATCGCGACGACCCGCGCTTTGGCGCAGAGATCGGAAGGTGCGGCCGACGCTGGATGAACTGTCTGACCTTGGCGATGTCGGTCCGCCACTCGATACTTCGGCGATGGAAGCACGCATCGGCTTCGCCGGAGACTGGCACGGCAACGTCGCCTGGGCGAACTCGCGCCTCCAGGCATTCGGAGCCGCTGGCGTCTCGACGGTCTACCAAGTCGGCGATTTCGGACTGTGGCCCGGGTCCAGCGGGAAGAGATTCCTGCGGACCGTTGAATCAACGTGCGAGCAATCCGACGTGCAACTCTTCATCGTCCTCGGCAACCACGAGGACTACGGCCGCGTGAAGCTGATGCGCACCGATGACGCCGGGTGGCTGTACCTGAAGGACTACCCGCGCTTGCGCTTCGCCACGAGGGGTCACACGTGGGTCGATGCTGCCGGGACGCGCTTCGCTGCGCTCGGAGGTGCCGGATCCATCGATCGGAACATCCGCCGCCCCGGAGTGAGCTGGTGGCCCGACGAGGAGTTGACCGAGGACGATTGCGCGCGGCTGGTGAGCAATGTCCATGGTGAGGGCTGGCAGCGGGTGGATGTGATGATCACGCACGAGGCCCCGGCCGGCCTCCGCCGGCTCGGTATCACGACGGCGCCCGCCTGGCTTACGCCCGAGGTCGAGGCGTACTGCTACGCCCAGCGCGTCCGCCTCCGAGAAGCGATGGACGAAGTCGCGCCGCGTTCGCTGGTGCATGGTCACTGGCATGCGTCCTTTCGGGATGACTGGGAGGGCCTCACCTCAACGGGCGTCGATTACCGCTGTGACGTGACTGGCCTGCCTGAAGACGACAACCCCTCCAACGCCGTGACGGCCGTACCGGTACCCGGACTTGGCCTGACCAACGTCGAGGTGCTTCGTACCTGAGCCTGTCTCGGCCTGTATTGATTATCAATATAGTGGATAGTAATATCTGTTTTATGAGAACTTCGTCCCCACTGCTGCTGCCCCTCTTTCGGTCTGCGAACCAGGGCCGGATTCTGGCAGCGCTCTACCTGTCCGATCGCGCGAAGTCGATTGCCGACCTAGCGGACGAACTGTCGGTGCCGTATGCGACCGTGCACCGCGAGGTCGGTCAGCTGCTGTCCGCTGGCCTCCTAGTCGAGAACCGGGTAGGCAACTCCCGGCTCATGGGCCCGAACCGAGCCTCCCCCTACTTCCCACCGCTTCACCAACTGCTGGAACTCGCGTTCGGCCCGGTGCCGCTGCTGCGAACCGAGCTCGACGCCATCGACGGCATCTCCGGTTCCGCGATCTTCGGCTCGTGGGCACACCGTGCCCTAGGGCAGCAGGGAGCCCCGCCCGCTGACATTGACGTCCTCGTGGTCGGTACACCGGACGCCGGACTCGTCTACACCGCCTGCTCCCGAGTCGGGCAAATCGTGGGACGGCCGGTGAACGCCACGATCCTCACGGAGGCTGAGTGGAACGAAGCGACCCCGTTCCTCGAGGAGGTCCGGCGCGGTGGCATGCTCAACGTCACCGGCACACTGGGCGACTCGGAGGTGGCATGACACCCTCCCCTCTCACATCGCTGCAGCAGGAGGCCGTTGCCACCCTCGTCGAACGCGCAAGGCTCACCACAAGCCCGGTCGATGTCGCGAAGGCCCAGCGGTTCCTCGCCATGGCCGAGGCCGCACTCGAGGAACTCGCCCACATCCGTGCCCAGTCCGTGCGCTACGACGTCGCCTACAACGCAGCGCACGACATCGGTGAAGGTCTGTTGGCGGCCTACGGCTTCCGCACGGCGTCCGGTCCTGGCCAGCATGCCACCGTCGGCCTGTTCCTCGTGGCGATCTGCCGAGGCACAGACGCCGAGACAGCAGCGCGGGGGTTCGACGTCCTCCGCAACACCCGCAACCAGCTCCGCTACGGCGCCAAGCAGATCGGTACCGCGGAGTCCGGCTTCGCCATCGAGACCGCCACGGCACTTCTCGCGCAGGCCCGCACGGCGATTCAATAGCGCCTGTCAGGCTGCTGTGATCACCCGTCGTGCGACTGGCGGTGATTGGACTATTCCTTGCGTATCGGGCCCTGCAGGGGGTGTGGGTCCGACCTCGGGTCTGCCCCATCTTCTGCCCTTTCGCTTTCTAAGCCGAAATCCAATCACCGAGAATCAGAAGGTCGACGGTCGACCCAACGCCGACTACCGGGGGCGGTTGGATGGGCAAGCCGTCGGGAGGTTGCTCACCCGAGCGAAGAGACACAGAGGCTCGGCTTCGACGTAGCGAGGGCCGGCCACAACAACGAAGGCCCCTTGCGAGTGGGCGACCCTGGCCCAGCGGTAGTTATCTGCCGAATTAGGCACTATAGTGCCGGTACGCGCACTATCTCGCTCACTTGCGGAGACCCCATGGAACTGTCACGACCACTCTCGGTCATCACCCCTACTCTCGATGGCGACGTGCTCCGCGTGCTTGCTCTCGCCGACGCCGACTTCACCAGCGGAGACATCCACCGCGTGCTCGACGGACCGAGTATCCGGGGCATCCACAACACCCTCGGCAGGCTCACCGAACAGGGCATTGTCAGCCGCCGCCCGGCCGGTCGCGCCAACCTCTACCGACTCAACCGTGAGCACCTCGCCGCGCCTTACGTGATCGGTCTCGCCCGGCTCCGCGACGAGCTCCTCGACCGCCTGCGCTCCGAGGTCCGTGCCTGGCCCGCTCCACCGTTGGTCGGGGCCCTATTCGGCTCCGCCGCTCGGCGTGATCACTCACCGCAAAGCGACATCGACATTCTCCTGGTGCGACCAGACGATGCGAGCGACGACATTTGGGACGACCTAGCTGACTCACTTTCAGCGCTGGTCACCGCGTGGACCGGCAATGACTGCCGCACCCTCACCTTCACCCAGTCGCAGGTCCAGGATCGCGGAGCCAACGAACCTGTGCTCGAAGACGTCGTTCGGGAGGGGATGGCCTTCCACGGCGACCTCCAATGGCTCGCATCGGCAGTGAAGGGACGGAGCGCTGGACGCAGCCCAGGCAGAGGGAAGGCGTCGTGACCTCTCGAACGCGCAAGTGCACGCCCGCCATCGTGAGTGGTCGACGTCGCAAGGCGGAGCAGTTCGCTGACGCGTTCGCCACGATCCTCGAATTCGCCGACGAGCCCGGTGACGTCTCGGATGCATGCGCCACCCTCGCGGTGCATGCGGGGATCGCCGCAGCGGACGTCATCTGCTGCACCACGCTCGGACGGCACCACCAGGGCGAAGACCACCGAGGTGCCATCGACCTGCTGGCCAGTGTCGACACCGGGCTGGCTCGCCACCTGAAGACTCTGCTCGACCTCAAGACCCTCGCCGGGTACAGCCACGACCCGATCACCCTCGCCGCTCTGAAGAAGGCCGGGCGCGCCATGACGGCACTCGTGGACGCCGCCCGTCGCGCCCCGTAGCGAGGGAAGGCGCAGGATCGGATCCGAAGTTGATACACCCCGCGCAAACCCAATTGAACTAATCAACTTCCTCACGAAACTGCTCACGTGGTGCCTCACGAGGACTCCCAAGAGAACTGGTTCCCGTCAGCCAGGACGATCCCCGCGCCGGCTGAGGTCCTCCTCGACCTCGGCGAGCGCCCGGTCGAGGTACGCCTGAACCCACGCCTCCCACGGGGCGTCCAACCTCTCGGGCAAGCACCGGACTCCAGGTGCTTGGTCCGTGAGCCGGCCTCCACCTGCATCAGCGGTAACTGGAGTGCTGTGGACGCCCATCACGTGGCTGACGGTGCTCGGCCCATCCATTGCGTTCTGGGTGCGGCAGATCGACTGGCGCCTTCTGATACGTATGAACACCAGATGCCGAGTGCTCGGCCTTGTGGGCAACGGGGATTCACGCGGCCACAACCAAGCCCGAGTGTGAATCGCCGGTTCAGCGCGTACCGCTGCCCTTCGGTGCCACTCCCACGACTCCCCACGATTGGGTCGCGGCTCCCGCACACAGGTGCTGGCCCGCGCAGTTGCTGCCCGGTGAGTCGACGAAGAAGGTGCGCGGCATGGTCACGTGGAACTCGCCCCACTGCCAGACGTCCGCGGCCCACTTGAACGGGATGACGGTGCAGAACAGGTCGGCGCTCCCACAGCCCGCTACTCGCTTGCCCGGGAAGGTCCACGCGATCGACGAGGTCGCGATCGCCCGGCGGTTCGACTCCGCCCCTGGCCACCACCCGCCCACTGAGCGCGACGACTACTAGCCGAAAGGGCCCCAGCCCACGGAGAGCTCCGGCGCCGGGGAGTTCGTGATGCGCGTGAGCTCCGAGCCATCGGGCCGGATCCGGTAGACGTCGTAGCTGCCTTCATGGTTGCTGGCGAAGGCGATCCACTCGCCGTC
>CAJAKT010000269.1 GCA_903940375.1 uncultured bacterium
AGCTGCACGGACAGCCCGTGCAGCTCGAGGTAGTCGCGGTAGGAGTCGGTGTCGAAGAGAGCCGCGGTGGCGCGCGAGGCGGCATGGCCCATCGTGACGACGGTGAATGCGACGACGTCGATATCGCCGGACTCCCTGGGCCGGAAGAAGTCCGACAGGCACAGGTGCCGGTCGCGCCGCTGCCGCGGGAACGTGAAGCGAGCCCGCTCGGCGCCCTTGTCCGTCCCGTCATGCCACAGCACCACGAGGTCGTCGCCCTCTGAATAGCAGGGGAAGTAGCCATACGCGACCGCCGGCTCGATCATGCCCTCGGTCTGTACGCGGTCGAGCCAGTGCCGAAGTCTCGGACGCCCCTCGGCCTCGACGAGCTCCTCGTACGACGGTCCGTCGCCTCGGCTCGGCTTCAGACCCCACTGACCCATGAACAGTGCACGCTCGTCGATGTACGGGATGTACTCCGCAAGGGACACGCCCTTGACGATGCGATCGCCCCAGAACGGCGGCGTTGGCAGGGCGACGTTGACCGCGACGTCGGAGCGGGCGGGCATGTCGATCTCTGCCGTTGTCGTCGGACGCGCGGCCGTCGTGACTCGGCGTGCTCGGCGCTCCGGCAGTGCTGCCCCCGGCACTCCACGCTTGACGGCCATGACCGCGTCCATCAGCCGGAGGCCCTCGAAGGCGTCTCGTGCGTAGCGCACCTCGCCGTCGTAGATCTCCGCGAGGTCCTGCTCCACGAACGAACGGGTGAGCGCAGCGCCGCCCAGGACGACGGGGAAGCGCTCCCCCATCCCGCGGGCGTTGAGTTCCTGAAGGTTCTCTTTCATGATGACGGTGCTCTTCACGAGCAGCCCGCTCATGCCGATGAGGTCGGCGTCATTTGCCTCGGCCGCCTCGATGATCGCGGATATGGGCTGCTTGATGCCGATGTTCACGACGTTGTAGCCGTTGTTCGTCAGGATGATGTCTACAAGATTCTTGCCGATGTCATGGACGTCGCCCTTGACGGTGGCCAGGACCATGGTGCCCTTGCCTGACTCGTCGCTTCGCTCCATATGGGGCTCGAGGTACGCCACGGCAGTCTTCATCACCTCGGCGCTCTGGAGCACGAACGGCAGCTGCATCTCGCCCGACGCGAAGAGCTCGCCCACGACCTTCATTCCGGCCAGCAGGGTGTCGTTGACGATCTCCAGAGCCGGACGCTCGGCCAATGCCGACTCGAGATCCGTCTCCAGCCCCTGCCGCTCGCCGTCGATGATGCGTCGCTCGAGACGCTCGAAGAGCGGGAGCGCGGCCAGCTCCTCAGCCTTCGACGCATTCAGGGTGCGCGCTTCCACGCCTTCGAACAGCTGGAGGAAGACCTGGAGCGGGTCGTACTCGACGTTGCCGTCGGCGTCATAGCGACGCCGATCGTGCACGAGATCGAGGGCCACATGCCGCTGCTCGTCCGGGATCTTCGACATCGGCAGGATCTTCGAGGCATGGACGATCGCGGAGTCCAGGCCCGCGGACAGGCACTCGTGCAGGAACACCGAGTTGAGCACCTGCCGCGCTGCCGGGTTCAGGCCGAAGGAGACGTTGGACAGACCGAGCGTCGTCTGGACATCGGGATACAGGGTCTTGAGCTGCCGGATCGCCTCGATGGTCTCGATGCCATCGCGTCGTGTCTCCTCCTGGCCCGTGGCAATGGGGAAGGTCAGCGTGTCGACGAGGATGTCGGACACTCGCATCCCCCAGCGACCGGTCAGGTCGCGGATCAGGCGATCGGCAACCCGGACCTTCCACTCCGCGGTGCGAGCCTGACCTTCCTCATCGATAGTGAGCGCGACGACGCCGGCCCCGTGCTCCACGACGAGGGGCATGATGCGGTTGATGCGGGAGTCCGGCCCGTCGCCGTCCTCGTAGTTGACCGAGTTGATGACGGCGCGTCCGCCCAGCATCTCCAAGCCCGCCTCGAGCACCGGCGGCTCCGTCGAGTCGAGGACGATCGGCAGTGTGCTCGCCGTCGCCAGCCGGCCCGCCAGCTCGCGCATGTCGGCGACGCCATCGCGCCCGACGTAGTCGATGCACAGGTCGAGCAGATGCGCTCCATCGCGAATCTGATTGCGGGCGATCTCGATGCAGTCGTCCCACTGCTGAGCCAGCATGGCGTCGCGGAAGGCCTTCGAGCCGTTCGCGTTGGTGCGCTCGCCGATGGACAGGTAAGCCGTGTCCTGACGGAACGGCACAGACTGGTAGAGCGACGCGGCGGCCGCCTCGTGGTGCGATGTGCGCGGTGCGAGTTCACGGCCGCGGACACGGTCGACAACATGCTTGAGGTGCTCGGGAGTGGTGCCGCAGCAGCCGCCCACGAGGGCGAGCCCGAACTCACGGGTGAACGTGTCGTGCGCATCGGCGAGTTCCGCCGGAGTGAGCGGGTAGTGGGCGCCATCCGATGTCAGGACAGGCAGGCCCGCATTCGGCATGCAGGTGATGCCGATGCCCGACGTGCGAGCCAGGGTGCGCAGGTGCTCGCTCATCTCGGCGGGCCCGGTCGCGCAGTTCAGGCCGATCATGTCGATGCCCAGCGGAGCCAGGGACGTGAGTGCCGCCCCGATCTCCGTACCCAGCAGCATCGTGCCCGTGGTCTCGACGGTTACCTGTGCGAACACCGGAAGAGCCACACCGGCAGCCGTGAGCGCACGGCGGGCACCGACGATGGCGGCCTTGGCCTGCAGGAGGTCCTGTGCGGTCTCGATGAGGATGGCATCGGCGCCGCCGGCGACCAGGCCCGCCACCTGCTGCTCGTAAGCGTCGCGCAGCACCGCGTACGGGGCATGTCCCAGGCTGGGCAGCTTCGTCCCGGGTCCGACCGATCCGAGCACCCAGCGCGGACGGGACGGGGTCGACCAGCCGTCAGCGACCTCGCGCGCGATCCGGGCACCGGCCTCTGCGAGTTCGAAGATCCGGTCGGGGATGTCGTACTCACCAAGGTTGGCGAGATTGGCGCCGAAGGTGTTCGTCTCGACGCAGTCGACGCCAACCGCGAAGTAGGCGTCATGGACGCTTGCCACAAGCTCAGGACGCGTGACGTTGAGGATCTCGTTGCAGCCCTCGTAGCCCTGGAAGTCGTCGAGGCTCGGGTCCGCAGCCTGCAGCATCGTCCCCATGGCGCCATCTGCGACAACGACGCGCTTGGTGAGCGTGTCGCGAAGGGATGAGCGGCCATGGGTGGGATGCGGGGTCGCAGTCGAAGCCATGATCAAGCAGCCTACCGATCCCTGCTCGGTGCGCGCGTACGCGCACTACGGTGGAGTGATGAACGCGACTCGACACGTCCGGTTCGAGTCGGCCCCGGGGATCAGCCTCGTGATGAGCGCCTTCGATGACGCTGCCGGTCCCATCTCATCCCCCACTGTCCCGGTGCTGCTCCTGCACGGGCTCAGTCAGCAACGGGCGTTCTGGGGTCCGGTGGTCCGACGCATGCACTCCCGTCCGGTGGCAGCCCTGGACCAGCGCGGGCATGGCGAATCCGATACGCCTCTTGGCTCGGACTTCTCCGTATCCGCGTGTGCTGACGACGTGGTGGCGGCCCTTGACCACCTGGGCTGGCCGCACGCCATCGTCGTGGGGCACTCGTGGGGTGGCTCGGTTGCCCTCGCTGCTGCCGCGCGGCACTCGACCCGCATCGCTGCCGCTGTGCTGATCGACGGAGGCCTGTGGTCACCATCGGGCCTGGGCCCGCGCGACGAGATCAGAGCTCGCCTGACGCCCCCCGAACTGGGCCTGCCCGCAGATGACCTGTGGGCGCTCATCCGCCGTGGCGATCTCGGTGAGGGCTGGAGCGACGAGCGTCAGGCCGCCCTCGCGCCAACCTTCGTCGCCGACGGTGACGGCAACCTCAGTACGCGGATCGGGGTCGCCCGCCATCTGGCCGTCCTCGACGGCCTTCTCGACCACGATGTCGCACCCGATCTGGCGGCCTGCGAGTCGCACCGGGTACCCATCTGGGCGGCGGTCTGCGATCCGGCCGGACCCGCCCAGGACTCAGCAGGGCTGGACGGCTCCTGGCAGGACGTGAAGCAGGCGGCCGTGCACCGAGCCGAGCGGATCGACGGCTGCCTGGTTCACCGATGGAGAGGCGGCGTCCACGACGTACCCTTGCAGTGGCCCGCGCTCGTTGCGGGATTCGTGGACGCGGCGGTCGAGAGTCAGGGGGGTGGGGAGACGTGATCGAGCTCGACGAGTTCCCCGTGCTGGTCGACCCGGTGATGGTCGCGGCATTCGAGGGCTGGAATGACGCCGGCGACTCTGCCTCAGGCACCATCGCGCACTTGCGTGAGGTCTGGGACGCTCAGCCACTCGCCGACCTGGACTCGGAGGAGTACTACGACTACCAGGTCAACCGGCCGATGATCGAGCTTGACGAGACGGGTGTCCGCAGCCTCACCTGGCCCGCGACGCGCATCTACGTCGCGCGGGTTCCCCTCTTCCCCCGCGACATCGTGCTCGTGCAGGGCATCGAGCCGAATATGAAGTGGCAGCAGTTCGTCCGGGAGATCCTGGGCCTTGCTGCGGAGCTCGAGGTGTCGACCGTCGTGACCCTGGGTGCGCTTCTCTCGGACATCCCGCACACCCGTCCCGTTCCGGTCACGGGTTCGACATCCGACGCGGCGCTCGGCGCGGAACTTGGACTCGAGCCATCGAGCTACGAGGGCCCGACCGGGATTGTCGGCGTGCTGCAGGATGCGTGTGCGCGCTTCGACATCACCTGTGTCTCCCTGTGGGCTGCCGTGCCGCACTATGTGGCCCAGCCGCCGTGCCCGAAGGCCACGCTTGCGCTCGTCCGTCGGGTCGAGGACATCCTCGACATCCCCGTCCCCCTCGGCGATCTGGTCGAGGAGTCCCGGGCGTGGGAGGTCGGCGTTGACGAGCTGGCCGCCGAGGACGATGAGGTCGCCGACTACGTCAAGCAGCTTGAGGAAGCCCGCGATGCGGCCGATCTTCCTGAGGCCAGCGGTGAGGCGATCGCGCGCGAGTTCGAGCGCTACCTCCGACGCCGCGGTGCCGACGACCGCTAGGAAGGCAGCAGGTCGGACAACTCGTCCTCGAAGAACCGCCACAGTTCCCGCGCGGCCGGCGAGAACGCGCGCCGTGACATGCGAACAAGCAGCCAGTGCCGGCGGATCGGCAGGCCCACGACATCAAGCACGATCAGCCGACCGTCTGCCACTTCGGCGGCAATCGTGTGCGCGGAGATGAGCGCCACCCCGAGACCCGCGATCACGGCCTGCTTGATCGTCTCGTTGGAGGAGATCTCCATGCCGATGATGGGATAGCGCTCTGCCGCAGCGAAGAGCGACTCGAGATGCCCGCGCGTGCCTGAGCCTGGCTCCCGGATGAGGAAGACCTCTTCCGCCAGTCGTTCCATGGTGATCCCGGGGACGTCGTGGAGGACGTGCCCCGGCGCGGCGACGACCACGTAGGGATGCTCGCCGATGACCTCCTGGTCGACCTCGAGCCGACCGGGCGGGCGGCCCATGACCGCGATGTCGATCTGGTACCGCTCGAGCAGATCCAGGACCTCGAGGCGATTGCCGATGCTGAGTGCGACGGTGACCTGCGGATGGCTGGCCTGGAATGCCGCGAGAACCCGAGGGGCGAAGTACTTCGCCGTGCTGACCGCGCCGAGCGTCACCCGGCCAGCGCGGGCAGAACGAAGGTCCGTGAGCGATTCCGAGCACTCCGACAGTTCGGCCGCGACGCGCGCCGCCGTGTCGGCCACGAGCTGACCGGCCTCCGTCGGGTGCTGGCCGCCCGGTCCTCGCTCGATGAGCGTCAGGCCGAGGCTCTTCTCCAGTAGCCGTAACTGGGCGGCCACGGCCGGCGCCGTGACGTGCAGGGTCGTGGCTGCACCGGCGAGGGAGCCGGTGCGGACCGTCTCGGCCAGGCACTGGAGCTGGCGCAGGGTGATGTCCTTCATGTCCGTACCCTAGTAGAACTATGGTTAGAGCGTAAATACCATGCCTTTACTTTGTTTGCGTCCACCTCCAGACTCCCCGCATGACGCATACACCGGTGGCCGGCGGCGAGGTCGCGACCCACCTGCCGCTGGGGATCGTCCTGGCCGACTGGCGAGCAACGCATCCGGCCGAGGCCGCCGTGGCGGACATCGTCGAACGCATGGCCGCGACCGGCGCGCGGGTTGCCCGGCTCATCGCCGGCAGTCCCCTGCATGGTGGCGCCGAGCGCAGCAGCCGCACCAACGCAAGTGGCGACGACCAGAAGCAGCTTGACGTGCTGGCGGAGGAGATCTTCGTCGCGGCGCTCGCGGGCACGGGAGTCGCCCTGATCGGGTCGGAGGAGTCAGAGGACCCGATCCGGATCGACATGGATGCCCCCTACGTCCTGACGATGGATCCCATCGACGGCTCCTCGAACATCGACATCAATGCCCCCATCGGGACCATCTTCGGCATCCTGCCTCGCGCCGGGTTCGCCAACGCCGCCGAGGCGCTGCTGCAAAGCGGCCGCGCCCAGGTCGCTGCGGGCATCATCATCTACGGACCGAGCACCGTGCTGATCCTGACGCTCGGCGACGGGACGGACATCTACGCACTGGACCCGGACTCGGACGCCTTCCTGCAGACCCATCGACACGTATCGCTGATCAGTGACGCCCGCGAATACGCCATCAACGCGTCGAACGCGCGCCACTGGGATGTCGGCATCCGCGCATACGTCAGCGACCTGGTCGATGGCAGTGTGGGTCCTCGCGCGGTCGACTTCAACATGCGCTGGCTCGCCTCGCTGGTGGCGGAGACGTACCGCATCCTTCTGCGCGGCGGCATCTTCCTCTACCCATCCGACGAGCGACCGTCCTACCGCGATGGGCGCATCCGTCTTGTCTATGAAGCCAACCCGGTCGCATTCCTGTGCGAGCAGGCCGGCGGCAGCGCCACGAACGGCTTCGACGACATCCTCGACCTGTCCCCCGCGGCGCTGCACCAGCGCACACCGCTGATCTTCGGCTCGCGCAACAAGGTCGACCGCGTGCGCCGCTACCTGGTCGATCCACCCACGATCGCTGAGGAGTCACCGCTGTTCGCACAGCGCGGGCTCTTCCGCACCTGAGGAGCAGCACATGTCGACGAAGCACCCGATCATCGTCGTGACCGGTTCCTCCGGTGCGGGAACGACGACCGTCAAGAACACCTTCGACCAGATCTTCCGACGCGAAGGCGTGCACGCTGCTCACATCGAGGGTGATGCCTTCCATAGATTTGACCGGAACGGGATGAAGGCCGCCATCGCCGAGGCAGAGGTGAGCGGCAACCATCACCTCAGTCACTTCAGCGCCGAGGCGAACCTTCTTGACGAACTGGGTGAGGTGTTCCGCGAGTTCTCGGAGACGGGTACCGGGCGAACCCGCCTGTACGTGCACGACGAGGTGGAGTCGCAGCGCCTCGGCTGCCCGCCCGGGACGTTCACCGAATGGAGTCAGCTCGACCCCAGCGCAGACGTGCTGTTCTACGAGGGCCTGCACGGTGCCGCGACGACCCCGAAGACCGATCTCTCGCAGTACGGCGACCTCAAGATCGGCGTCGTTCCGGTCATCAACCTCGAGTGGATCCAGAAGCTTCACCGCGATCAGAGCAGCCGAGGGCACTCCGAGGAGGCAGTGACCGACGCCATCCTGCGTCGCATGCCGGACTACGTCCGCACGATCTGTCCGCAGTTCACCAAGACCGACATCAACTTCCAGCGCGTCCCGACGGTCGACACGTCGAATCCCTTCATCGCACGGTCGATTCCCTCGCCCGACGAGTCGATGGTGGTCATCCGCTTCCGCAATCCACGCGGGATCGACTTCCCCTATCTCGTCTCGATGATCCACGACAGTTTCATGTCGCGCGCCAACTCCATCGTCATCCCCGGCGGGAAGCTCGACATCGCCATGCAGCTCATCCTGACTCCCCTCATCCAGCGGATCATCGAGAACAAGCGAAGGGCACGCTGATGCGCGACGAGCACCGGCAGATGGCGAATGCACTTCGCGCACTCAGCATGGACGCCGTCGAGGCGGCGAACTCCGGGCATCCCGGCATGCCGATGGGTATGGCCGACGTCATGACGGCACTCCTTCGGGACCACCTCGTCTTCGACCCGGCTGATCCGGCCTGGCCTGATCGCGATCGGCTCGTGCTGTCCGCCGGACATGGGTCGATGCTGCTCTACTCGGCCCTGCACCTCACCGGCTATGACGTCTCCATCGACGACCTCCGCGGCTTCCGGCAGCTCGGATCCAAGACGGCTGGTCATCCCGAGTACGGCCACTGTGCCGGAGTCGAGACCACCACCGGACCGCTGGGCGCAGGGCTGGCCACTGCTGTGGGGATGGCACTGGCTGAGCGAATGCTGGCGGCGCGCTTCGACGCGTCACTCGTCGACCACCGCACGTACGTCATCGCCGGCGATGGCTGCCTCATGGAGGGCATCAGCCAGGAGGCGATCGATCTCGCCGGACACCTCCGCCTCGGGCGACTGACGGTGCTCTGGGACGACAACACGATCACGATCGACGGTGCCACGTCACTGTCAACGAGCATTGATCAGGCTGCCCGTTTCGCCGCCTCCGGCTGGCAGACAATCGCGGTCGACGGTCACGACCAGGACGCGGTGTCGGCCGCTATCGGCGCAGCGAAGACGGATCCTCGTCCGACCCTCATCGCCTGTCGCACAGTCATCGGATTCGGTGCACCGAACAAGCAGGGCACGTCGGGTGTCCACGGCAGCCCGCTGGGCGCGGCAGAGATCGACGCGGCCAGGCAGTCGCTGGGCTGGGAGTACGCCGCGTTCGACATCCCGGACCCCGTCCGCGAGCACTGGATGGCGGCGGCCGATCGGGGACGCTCCGCTCACGCCGGATGGCAAGGCCGGCTTGCGGCACAGGACATCACTCGGCGGGCAGCATTCACGTCGGCGATCTCCGGTGAGGTGACCCCCGAGGCGCACGCTGCGTTGGCCGCCATCGAGGGTGAGTTCCGCGACACCCGACCTGATCTGGCGACCCGTCAGTCGTCGCAACAGGTGCTCAACGCGGTGTGCGCAGCGCAGACCACGATCGTGGGCGGATCCGCCGACCTCAGCGGCTCGAACGGCACCAAGGGGGCCAGCCACCGCGCGGTGTCGGCGGACGACTTCAGCGGCAACTACATCAACTACGGCATCCGCGAGCACGTGATGGGTGCCGTGATGAACGGCATCGCCCTGCATGGCGGCTTCATCCCCTACGGCGGCACGTTCCTGGTCTTCGCCGACTACTGCCGGCCGTCGATCCGGCTCTCGGCCCTGATGGGTCTGCGCGTGGCCTATGTCATGACGCACGACTCGATCGGACTCGGCGAGGACGGACCGACGCACCAGCCGGTCGAGCACCTTGCCTCGTTGCGTGCGATGCCGAACCTGAATGTCCTGCGGCCCGCGGATGCCGTTGAGACCGCACAGGCCTGGGAGTGCGCACTCAGCAGCACTGCGACCCCCAGCGTCCTCGTGCTGAGCCGGCAGAACCTGCCTTCGCTGCCGCGCTCCCCCGGCACCTCATCGGGCAACGATGTGGCGCGCGGGGCCTACGTCCTCGTCGAGCCCGACACCGATCGCGATGTCACGATCCTCGCGACCGGCTCGGAAGTTGGCCTGGCCCTGGCTGCTGCAGCCGACCTCGCCGGGAAGGGCGTCTCCGCGGCGGTCGTGTCCATGCCCTGCTTCGAGCTCTTCGCGCAGCAGACCGTCGACTATCGCGATGCCGTCCTCGGCACCGCGCCTCGGATCGCCGTTGAAGCCGCCGTCCGTCAGGGCTGGGACGCCTACCTGCGTCCGGGCGACGACTTCATCGGCATGACCGGCTTCGGGGCCTCCGGCCCGGCCGAAGAGCTGTACGCCCACTTCGGCATCACCACCGATGCCGTCGTCTCAGCCGCCATCAACGCCACCGCGACATCAGCAGACTCGACCACGTGAGGACGTGACCATGACCCGCATAACCCTCAGGCAGCTGCTCGACCATGCGGCCGAGCACGGCTACGGCCTGCCTGCCTTCAACGTCAACAACATGGAGCAGATCCTCGCGATCATGCGCGCGGCCGAAGCCGTTGATTCGCCCGCCATCATCCAGGTCAGTCGCGGCGCCCGCACGTATGCAGGCGACGCCATGGTGACGAAGATGATCGAGGCGGCCGAGTCGATGTTCCCTGGCATCCCCGTCTGCGTCCACCAGGACCACGGCAACAGCTTCGACACCTGCCGTGGCGCGATCGACCAGGGCTACACGAGCGTGATGATGGACGGATCACTCGAGGAGGATGCGTCTACTCCTACCTCGTACGAGGACAACGTCTCGGTCACCAACCGAGTCCGTGAGTATGCACACGCGGTCGGCGCGTCCGTCGAGGGCGAACTGGGAGTCCTGGGTCGCCTGGACACCGGCACAGGCGAGCAGGAGGACGGCCATGGTGCCACCGGAACGCTGGGGCATGACCAGCTGCTGACCGACCCTGATCAGGCCGTCGACTTCGTCGCCCGCACTCAGGTCGATGCGCTCGCCATCGCGATGGGTACCTCCCACGGTGCCTACAAGTTCAGCCGTCAGCCCGACAGCGACGTCCTGGCGATGTCGGTGGTGAAGGAGATCCACCGACGGCTACCCGACCTGCACCTGGTCATGCACGGCTCCTCCTCCGTCCCGCAGGACCTGCAGGAGATCTTCAACGAGTTCGGCGGTGAGATGCCGCAGACATGGGGCGTCCCCATCGAGGAGATCCAGGAGGGGATCCGGCACGGCGTGCGCAAGGTGAACATCGACACCGACTGCCGCCTGGCCATGGCCGGGGCCATGCGCAAGGTCGCCATGACGAAGCCGTCGGAGTTCGATCCCCGCAAGTTCCTCGCCCCCGCGATGGATGCCATGACTGATCTGTGCCGACTGCGCTTCGAGCAGTTCGGGTCGGCCGGGCATGCCCATCAGATAGTTCCCGCAAGCCTCGAGTCCATGGCCGGCTGGTATGCCGACGGGACCCTCAACCAGCGCGTGTCCACCAGCTGAGACGACAGGAGCGACAACATGAGCACACCGATCAAGAACGCCGCCTACAGTGCGGGAGTCAAGGACTACGCGCTCACGTACTGGGAGCCCTCGTACGAGCCCAAGGACACTGATCTGCTCGCCTGCTTCAAGATCGTGGCCCAGGACGGAGTGCCGCGCGAGGAGGCCGCCGCGGCGGTAGCAGCGGAGAGCTCAACCGGCACCTGGACGACCGTGTGGACCGACCTGCTCACCGACCTCGAGTACTACAAGGGGCGGGCCTATCGGATCGAGTCGGTTCCCGGCGACTCTGATGCGTTCTACGCATTCGTCGCCTATCCCCTGGACCTGTTCGAAGAAGGCTCCGTCGTCAACGTCCTCACCTCGCTGGTGGGCAATGTCTTCGGCTTCAAGGCCATCCGGTCCCTGCGTCTCGAGGACATCCGCTTCCCGCTTGCCTTCGTGCTGACATGCGGTGGGCCTCCGAACGGGATCACGGTCGAGCGCGACAAGATGGACAAGTACGGTCGCCCGATGCTCGGCTGCACGATCAAGCCGAAGCTCGGCCTGTCCGCCAAGAACTACGGGCGGGCGGTCTACGAGTGCCTGCGGGGCGGGCTCGACTTCACCAAGGACGACGAGAACGTCAACTCGCAGCCCTTCATGCGCTGGCGCGACCGATTCGAGTCGGTGGCGACGGCCGTCAAGCTGGCAGAGGCGGAGACGGGTGAGCGCAAGGGCCACTACCTGAATGTGACAGCAGGCACCGTCGAGGACATGTTCGAGCGCGCTGAGTTCGCCAAGGAACTCGACATGCCGATCATCATGCATGACTTCCTCACCGCCGGCTTCACCGCGAACACGTCTCTGGCCAACTGGTGCCGCCGCAACGGCATGCTGCTGCATATCCACCGTGCGATGCACGCCGTACTGGACCGGAATCCGTATCACGGCATCCATTTCCGGGTCCTGACCAAGTGCCTGCGCCTCTCCGGTGGCGATCACATGCACTCGGGCACCGTCGTCGGCAAGCTCGAAGGTGACCGGCAGGCGACACTGGGCTGGATCGACATCATGCGTGAGTCGTTCATCGCCGAGGACCGCAGCCGAGGCATCTTCTTCGACCAGGACTTCGGGCACATGCCGGGCCTGTTCCCCGTCGCGTCGGGTGGCATCCACGTGTGGCATATCCCCGCGCTCGTCTCCATCTTCGGTGACGACTCGGTGCTGCAGTTCGGTGGCGGAACCCTCGGTCATCCGTGGGGCAATGCTGCCGGCGCTATGGCAAACCGCGTTGCGCTGGAGGCTTGCGTGAAGGCGCGGAACGAGGGTCGCCCCGTCGAGCAGGAAGCGCGAGCGATCCTCGGTGAGGCAGCCAAGTACAGCCCCGAGCTCGCGATCGCCATGGAGACCTGGAAGGAAGTCCGATTCGACTTCGACGTCGTCGACAAGCTCGACGCCAACTAGCCGCCCCAACTCATAAGGAGTCACGACGATGACGATTCACGACTTCGCGTCCCGCATGGACGATCCGGCCGCACGCCGGTTCGGCACGTTCTCGTACCTGCCCCCGCTCACCCGTGCGGAGGTGGCGCTTCAGGTGGACTACATGCTCTCCCGGGGCTGGGCCTGCTCTGTCGAGCACGTAGAGCCGCAGCGGGCCATGGACGACTACTGGTACATGTGGAAGCTGCCCCTCTTCGGCGAGACCAGCACCGATGTCGTGCTGGCAGAGGTCGATGCCTGCCACGAGGCCCATCCCCGCGACCATGTGCGTCTCATCGGCTATGACGGCCGCCGCCAGACACAGGGTCTCGCCTTCGTGGTCTACCGCGGGAGCGCGTCTTGACGATCATCGCGCCCTCGATCCTCGCCGCCGACTTCTCCCGCATGGGAGAAGAGGTCCGCGCCCTCGATGAGGCGGGTGCTGACTGGATTCACGTCGACATCATGGATGGTCACTTCGTGCCCAACCTCACGATGGGACCGGCAATGGTGTCTGCCGTTCGGCCGTACTCGGACAAGCGGCTCGACGTCCACCTGATGATCACCGGCGTGGATGCCGTCCTCCAGCAGTACGCATCGGCCGGTGCCGATTCGGTGACCATCCATGCCGAGTCCGGCCCGCATATCCACCGTTCGATTCAGCTGGCCCACGACCTTGGCATGCAGGCGGGAGTCGCCATCAATCCCGGGACGCCCCTGGAGACGGTCACGCCATTGCTCGACGACGTCGAGATGGTCCTCCTCATGAGCGTCAACCCTGGCTTCGGCGGTCAGCGGTTCATCCCGCAGACCCTGGACCGCGTGCGTAGGTTGCGCACCCTGATCGGACTGCGACCGGTGGTCATCCAGATCGACGGCGGTGTCACGGCTGCCAATGCGGCCGCACTGGTGGCTGCGGGGGCCGACTCCCTGGTCGCGGGCTCCGCTGTCTTCGCCGGTGGCACACCGCAGGCCTATGCCGAGAACATCGAGGCGATCCGCTGTGCCATCGACGGGCGTCGCTCCCGCGACCTGTTCCGCGACGGGATCACGGCCGACGGCGCCGCCTGACCCGTTAGCCGATGAGTGGACGGACGAGGCTGCGGTAACGCGCGATCGAGGCCTCCGTCGAGGCGTCGAACGTCGCGTTCGCCGTGCCCGTCAGGTCGCCGAGGATGCCCATGGCGACCTTCTTGCCAAGTTCGACACCCCACTGGTCGAAGGAGTCGATGCCCCACACGACACCCTGGACGAACACGCTGTGCTCGTACAGGGCGACGAGCGCTCCCAAGGCGAACGGATCCAGTCGCTCGACCATGAGGAGGGACACCGGGCGGTTGCCCGGCATGACCTTGTGCGGGACCAGTGCGACCGGCGTGCCATCGGCTGCCACCTCGGCGGCTGTGCGTCCCAGCGACAGCACCGAAGCCTGCGCGAGGGCATTGGCCACGAGCATGTCCTGCTGGTCGGTCAGCGGGTTCTCGGCACGGGCCACGACGACGACATCGCAGGCGACCGTGCTCGTGCCCTGATGCAGAAGCTGGTAGAACGAGTGCTGGCCGTTCGTGCCCGGCTCGCCCCAGAAGATGCCGCCTGTCTGGTAATCGACCGCACTGCCATCCAGCCGGACGCTCTTGCCATTGCTCTCCATCGTGAGCTGCTGGAGATACGCCGGGAAACGGGACAGGTACTGCGAGTACGGCAGTACCGCGGTCGTCTGGATGTCGAGGAAGTTGCGGTTCCAGACCGACAGCAGCCCCATGAGCAGCGGAACGTTCGCCTCGGCGGGGGCCGTCGCGAAGTGCACGTCCATCGCGTGGAAGCCGGCGAGGAGTTGACCGTACTGATCGGACCCGATCGCGATCATGGTGCTCAGGCCGATCGACGAGTCCATCGAGTAGCGGCCCCCGACCCAGTCCCAGAAGCCGAACATATTGGCGGTGTCGATGCCGAAGGCAGCCACCTGCTCGGCATTCGTCGAGACCGCGACGAAGTGCCGCTCGACGGCGTCCTCGCCCAGCGCGGCCACGAGCCAACTGCGGGCAGCGTGGGCATTCGTCATCGTCTCCAGCGTCGTGAAGGTCTTCGACGCAACGATGAACAACGTGCGCGCCGGGTCGAGTGCGCGCAGGGCCTCGCTCATATCCGTCGGATCGACGTTGGAGACGAAGCGGAAGCTGAGGTCGCGCTGACTGAAGGCCTCGAGCGCGATATGGGCCATCGCCGGGCCCAGATCGGACCCGCCGATGCCGATGTTGACGACTGCGCTGATCCGCTCGCCTGTGGCCCCGCGCCAGGCACCCGACCGAACCGCCTCTGCGAACGTGCCCATACGGTCCAGGACGTCATGCACGTCCGCCACGACATCGACCCCATCGACGACGAGTGCGGCGGACGATGGCAGCCGCAGTGCCGTGTGCAGCACGGCACGATCCTCGGTCACGTTGATGTGGACGCCGGAGAGCATCTCATCGCGACGCTCCGCTATCCGGCATTCCCCCGCGAGGCCGAGAAGCGACTGCCGGACTCCCTCGTCGATGCGCTGCCGCGAGACATCGAAGCAGATCCCCGCGGCGTCAAGAGTGAACGCAGCGGGCCGCGCTGCATCGGCATCGACAAGGTCGCGGATGCTGGTGCCGGCCAGGCGCGCTGCGTGCGCGCCCAGTTCGCTCCACGCGGATGTGGTGGTCGGGTCGAGACTCTCGTGGCTCATGCCCCCAGCCTTCCACTAGCGTGGCCACGGGTTCCAACGAGGAGGACAAGTGGCTGATCTGGATCGCGTGACCCTGGGCATGGTCGGGCTGGGCAGGATGGGCGCCAATCTGGTGCGCCGCGCGATGGCCGACGGACACTCCACGGTCGTCTACGACCATCAGACCGCTGCGGTCGACGCGCTTGTCACCGAAGGGGCCACCGGAGCGACGAGTATGGCGGGCCTGGTCGCCGCACTGCCGGCCCCCCGCACTGTCTGGGTCATGGTGCCTGCCGGCCACATCACCGAGAGCGTCGTGACCGAGCTCATCGACCTGCTGTCGCCAGGCGACTGCATCATCGACGGTGGCAATTCCTACTACCGCGACGACATGCGGCGAGGCGAGGCGGCGGCTGCACAGGGAATCGACTACCTCGACGTCGGCACATCCGGTGGCGTCTGGGGCCGGGAGCGCGGCTACTGCCTGATGATCGGTGGCCAGGATGCCTCCGTCGACCGGCTGGCTCCCCTGTGGCGGACGATCTCCCCGGGCTTCGACTCGGCCCCTCGCACGCAGGGACGCGCCGGGGATCCCACCCCAGCAGAGGAAGGCTGGCTGCACTGCGGCCCGAGCGGCGCCGGTCACTTCGTCAAGATGGTCCACAACGGGATCGAGTACGGGATCATGGCGGCCTATGCGGAGGGCCTCAACGTCCTCAAGCATGCGAACGCGGGGACCGTCACGCGAGATGCCGACGCCGAGACCGCTCCCCTGAGTGATCCGCAGTACTACCAGTTCGATCTCGACCTGCCGGAGATCGCCGAGGTATGGCGACGCGGCAGCGTCATCGGTTCCTGGCTGCTTGATCTCACGGCACTGGCCCTCAACCGATCCCCCGAGCTCGACGAGTTCAGCGGACGCGTGTCCGACTCGGGCGAGGGTCGATGGACGGCGATCGCGGCGATCGAGGAGGGCGTCCCAACACCGGTGCTCACCTCAGCGCTCTACGAGCGGTTCGAGTCCCAGGGCAATGGCCTGTTCGCCGACAGGATCCTCAGCGCGATGCGCAAGGAGTTCGGCGGGCACGACGAGAAGACGTCATAGTCGCAGCCTGACGCTGCTACAGCCGGACGCCCAGCAGCGCGTCGGCCAGCGCTGCGATCTGCGCGGGTGCCTCGGCATCGTCGCCGGACGCGGCCTGCTGCGCCATGGCCCAGCCGTCAATGGCATCAAGTGCAGCAGGCGTGCGCAGATCGTCGGCCAGGGCACCCCGCACTCGCTCGATCACGGGTGCCGCATCAGGCCCTGACGTACCGGCAACGGCAGCGCGCCAAAGGGCCAGCCGGCCCACAGCGCCTTCCATCCCCTGCTCCGTCCACGCCCAGTCGGTGCGGTAATGATGGGCGAGCAGTGCCAGCCGAATGGCCATCGGGTCGACGTCGGCATGGCGCAGCGCGGAGACGAACACGAGGTTGCCGCGCGACTTGGACATCTTGTGCCCCTGCCAGCCGACCATGGCCGAGTGCACGTAGTGCCGGGCGAAGGGGTAGGCCCCGCGCAGCACCTGCGCCTCTGAGGCACTCATCTCATGATGGGGGAATGCCAGGTCGGTGCCACCGCCCTGGACGTCGATGGTCATGCCCAGATGGTCCAGCGCGATGGCCGCGCACTCGATATGCCAGCCGGGACGACCGTGGCCGAGCGGGGTGTCCCATGCCGGCTCGTCGGGGCGCGCGGACTGCCACACGAGGCAGTCCAGCGGATCCTCCTTGCCGGGCCGGTCAGGGTCGCCGCCGCGCTCCGCGAAGATCGCCAGCATGGCTGCGTCGTCAAGATTCGCTACCGCACCGAAATCAGGGTCGCGTCGGACGCGGAAGTACAGATCGGAGTCAACGGAGTAGACGGCGCCGAGCGACTGCAGCTCCTGCACGTACTCGGCTACCGAGGGGATTGACTCGACGGCCCCGATGTAGTCCTGCGGCGGGATCACATTGAGCGCAGCCATGTCCTCGCGGAACAGGGCGGTCTCGCGGTCGGCGATCTCCCGCCAGTCCTGTCCGGTCTGCACCGCGCGTTCGAGCAGCGGATCGTCGATGTCGGTGACGTTCTGGACGTAGTGGACATCGTGGCGCGCATCTCGCCAGACCCGGTTGATGACGTCGAACGTGACATAGGTGAAGGCGTGACCCATATGCGTGGCGTCATACGGGGTGATGCCGCATACGTACATCCGGGCGGTCGGGCCCGGCTCGGTCGGTCGAACTGTGCCACTCGCCGTGTCGTAGAGGTGCAGTTGCTGTCCGGTGCCGGGCACGACGGGTATCTGCGGTCCGGGCCATGACTTCACCCCGTCAGCCTAGTAGGGACCGGACGGTCAGAAGACGGGCCACGGGATCGCGGGCCAGCGGCCACCCGGCAGCGGGAAGTCACCCTCGGCAAGCAGCGCCCGCACACGATGACGCAAGGCCTCGCGCTCCTCATCGTCGAGCCAGCGATCCACCGGGTCGAATGCCTCGCCCAGCACATCGTGCAGCCGCTGCACCTCAGCGACGATGTCCTGCGGAATGGACTGGCCTGCCCAGCCCCAGAGCACCGTGCGCAGCTTGTCCTCGACGGAGAACGTGACGCCGTGGTCGATGCCCCATACCCGTCCCTCGGCGTCGGCCAGCACATGCCCGCCCTTGCGGTCGGCGTTGTTGACGAGGACGTCGAACACCGCCATGCGCGCAAGCGCTGCCGTCGGCGCGTGGATCAGCGACACCGGCCGCCCCGATCCATCCTCCGCATCGAGGACATGCAGCCAATCTCCCGGACCCCGTCCGGCACGGACGACGGATACCTGCGCGTGCGACGGATCCTCATCGATCCAGAGCTGGCACATACCCGCTCCACCGGGTCCGTCCTCGCGCCATACGGTCGGCGGGACCAGACCCCAGCCAGCAGCCTCCGACAGTGCGTGAGCCGCCAATTCGCGACGGGTGATGGTGCCGTCGGGGAAATCCCAGAGGGGACGCTCACCTGCGACCGGCTTGTACACGCATCGGATGGAGTGCATTCCCGTGTCGATGGTGCACAGCAGCGTCGTATTGGACGCCTCGCTGAGCCGGCCCTCGACCGTCAGCTCACCATCACGCAGGATCGGCCGAAGCACGGACTCGTCCTGCCATGCCGTTGCGGTCATACGCGCCGTCGGTACCCGTTCGCGCGCGGGCAGATGTGACCCTCGGGATCGAGCGGCTGGCTGCAGAAGGGGCACGGGGGCCGTCCGGCCGAGACAACCTGGCGAGCCCTCTCCGCGAAGGCGCGTGCATAGGCCGGCGTGATCCACACCCGCAGGGTGTCCGGGCCGTCGTCGTCATCGTCGCCGATATCAGGGATCTCGGACTCCTCGCCAGCAACGGCGTGCGCCTCGATGACAACCCTGCGACTGGCCTCATCCCAGCCGAGTGCCATGGCACCTACGCGGAACTCCTCCACGATGGGCGCATCCAGGGGTGCCGAGTCGGCGAGGGCCACGGATGCGGTCTCGGGGATCTCGCCCTCCTCGGAGCGGGACGCGGCTGCCTCGTCGAGCAGTTGATCGACACGCTCGGCCAGTGCCAATACCTGTGCCTTCTCCAGCGCCACGCTCGTCACGTCGTTGCCCTGACGGACCTGCAGGAAGAACGTCCGCTCGCCCGGCATGCCGACCGTGCCGACGACGAATCGCTCGGGTGACCTGAAGTCGAAGACCTGACGTGTCACGCTCCGGCACCTCCTCCGACGACAGCGTCACTGGCAGCACGCTTCCGTCGCTTGGTACCCGCAGGGCGGGCCAGGTCGGCCAGGCTGCCCCCCGTGTCATTCGTCCGCGAGACGAAGGGCCGCAGCGGCGTGTAGTCGATGACGCTCACGGAACATGGGTCGACGCGCAGGCGCTGGAACTGGTCGAGGTGCATGCCGAGGGCATCCGCGAGGATCGCCTTGATGACGTCACCATGGCTGACGATCGCGTAGATCGCATCAGCGCCAAGCCGATCGTTCCACTCACGCACCGCGGCGACGGCGCGGTGCTGCATATCGGCCATGGCCTCCCCCTCTGCGCCAGGGAATACGGCTGCACTCGGATGGGCCTGCACGACCTTCCACATCGGATCCTTGGCGAGGGTCTTCAGCGACCCACCGGTCCAGTCGCCGTAGCGGCATTCACCGACCCGCTCATCGACATGGCGCGCGACGTCGGTGGGCCGACCCGTCAGCATCAGGTCGGCGGTCTCCCGTGTGCGCTCGAGGGGGGATGTCACGACCGCCACGAGGGGAACGGGGAGCAGCCGCACGGCCAGTGCGCCCGCCTGGTCTCGGCCCCGGTCGTCAAGGGTGACCCCTGGAGTCCAGCCGGCAAGGACACCATCGGCGTTCGCCTTGGTGCGCCCGTGGCGGATCAGCAGGACGGTGGTCATGCGCGTCAGCGTAGATCGTGCGGGCCCGTCCAGCACAATGGCGTCATGATCCGGGGAATGGGCCTCTATACGGCGGCTGCCGTCACGCCGGCCGACGACGTCCGCAACTGGGAGGCGCCCGGCGATGGCCACCCAGAGCCGAAACTGCGCGAGTTCAAGGAGCAGTGCCTCGCCACCCCCGGGTCCTTCATCTGGCTTGGCCTCTTCGAGCCGACCCGCGCGGAACTCGAGATGGTGACGGATGTCTTCGACCTGCCGCGCCTCCAGGTGGAGGACGCGGCGAACACGGCACAGCGCGCGAAGTTCGAGATCGACGAGGACGGTCACGGACTGGCACTGCTGAAGATGCTTGATTACGTCGACTCCACTTCGGATGTCATCACCGGACAGCTCGCGGTGTTCGTCGGCCCCTGGTACGCCATCACCGTCCGCTTCGGACAGATCGGAGATCTCCGCGGTATCCGTGAGCGACTGGCCGATAGCCCGGAACTCAGGGAGTACGGTTCCGTCGCTGTCCTGTACGCCGTGATCGATCTCGCCGTTGATGGCTACCTGGTCGTGTCCGACGAGGTGAGCACGGATGTCGAGAACCTCGAGACAGAGGTGTTCACATCCGACCGCACGGCAACCACCACGAACAGCATCTACCTGCTGAAGCGCGAGAACGTCGAGATCCGACGCGCGGTCGGCCCCCTGGTCATCTGGGCGCACGATGCTGTCGGGGAGCGCATCACCTGGGTGCCCGACGGGCTGAAGGCCTATTTCCGCGACATCGGCGATCACCTCCTGAGAGTCAGCGACACCGTCGAGTCGACGGACGGCCTGCTCATGACCATGCTGATGGCATCGACGTCACTGCAGGACCTGCAGCAGAACCGCGACATGCGCAAGATCTCCGCGTGGGTCGCGATCGCTGCCGTACCGACGGCCATCGCTGCCATCTATGGCATGAACTTCGACTACATGCCCGAGCTGCACTCGCCCTGGGGCTACCCGGCCGTCCTGACCCTCATGGGCACGGCCTGTGTCTTCCTGTTCCGGGCGTTCAAGCGCAGCGGGTGGCTCTGACAGCCATCTCCTAGGCGGTCAGGACGCCGAAGCCGAGGAGCACCATCACCAGCAGGCCGAGGGCAACGCGGTAGATCACGAACGGCAGGTAGGACTTCGTGGTCAGCCAGCGCATCAGCCAGGCGATCACCGCAAAGCCCACCGAGAACGCGATGACCGTCGCGAGGATCGTGGGACCCCAGGCCACCGAGCCGTCGTCACCGATCTTCCTGGCCTCGAACAGGCCCGATGCCAGCACGGCTGGCACCGCCAGCAGGAAGGCGTAACGCGCTGCTGCTCCGCGCGTGTAGCCCATAGCCAGGCCGGCGGAGATCGTCGCGCCTGAGCGAGAGACACCGGGAATGAGCGCAAGCGCCTGCGCAAAGCCGAACAGGATGCCGTCACGCACGGTGATGTCGCGTTCACTCTTCACGCGGGCACCGAGCGCATCAGCGACACCGAGGATCAATCCGAAGACGATCAGCATGACGGCGACGAGCCACAGGTTGCGCGCGACCGTTTCGATCTGGTCTGTGAAGAGGACTCCCAGGACAGCGATCGGGATCGTGCCGATGATCACGAGCCAGCCCATGCGCGCAGCCGGCTCATGCCGCGCGTCAGCATTGGTGATTGACCGTGCCCACGCGCGAACGATCTCCCCGATCTCCCGGCGGAAGTAGATGATGACGGCCATCTCCGTGCCGATCTGCGTCACGGCGGTGAACGCGGCACCGGGATCCTCCCAGCCCAGCAGCTGGGACAGGATCAGCAGATGCGCACTCGACGACACGGGAAGGAACTCCGTGAGCCCCTGGACGATGCCCAGGACGATCGCCTCGAACCAGGTCAC
>CAJAKT010000270.1 GCA_903940375.1 uncultured bacterium
GAGCACGGTGTCATCCCGGCCAGTCGCGGCGGCAAGCTGAAGACGCTCGCGCAGACCGTTGCCATCACGATGTATCTCGCCGATGTCCCGCTGACCTGGTGGTCCACGGTGAGTGCTGTCGTCATGGGCATCGCGCTGGTGCTGACCGTCGCGACGGGGCTCGACTACGTCGTGCGGGCCGTGCGCCTGCGCCGCCAGCCCTTGGCCACCAGCAGCAACCTGGGCGTCCATCGTGCCTGAGGTTCCGGCCGCGGACATCGTCGCGCTGCTGGCAGAGCGGGGCCTGACGATCGCCACGGGCGAGTCCCTGACCGCGGGCCTGGTGGCGAGCACGCTGGCCGACGTTCCCGGCTGCTCGGCCGTCCTGCGTGGTGGCGTGGTGGCGTACCAGCCGGACATCAAGGCTGCACTCCTCGGGGTGGCGTCGATCACCCTCGAGCAGGGCGTCGTGAGCCGTGCGGTCGCCGTGGCGATGGCCCAGGGGGCGGCGCGTGCCCTGGCAGCCGACATCGGCATCGGGACGACCGGGGTGGCCGGGCCGGAGCCGCATGATGGCGAACCGGTGGGATCGGTCTGGATAGCCGTGGCAGGCGCTGGGGGTGTCCGTTCTGCGCATTTGTCCCTGACGGGGGACCGGGCCCAGATCCGGTGTCAGACCGTCGCGGCATGCTGGGGTCTGGTCAGGGATCTGCTGACCGGCTGACCGTGGCCCGGGCGACCGGGAATATCCACCATGGGGAAGCGGTTGGCTGGGATCAGGAACCACGCACGGGCGGAAAACGTCCGACAGGGGTAGCCTTCGCAGTCACGGCAACGAGGAGAGGTGACGTCATGATCGTGCTTCGACAGGTCATCGGCGACGAGCTCCGTCGCCGTCGCCAGGATCAGGGCCGCACGCTGCGCGATGTCTCGGGCGCGGCCGCGGTATCCCTCGGCTACCTCTCTGAGGTGGAGCGCGGGCACAAGGAGGCCTCCAGCGAACTGCTGGCGGCGATCTGCGGTGCCCTCGAGGTGTCCCTCTCGGATGTCCTCGCCTCCGTCAGCTCTCAGGTGGCCGTGGCCGAGTCGGTGCGGCCGGTCTACTCGCCCGTCTGACTCCACGCCTGGGCTGCCGCCGAGGCTGCTACGAGCAACAGGAATCCCACGAGTTCGATGAGCCCGATACGGCCGGGCCGTGGCGCGGGGCCGCGCATCGCGAATGAACGGGCGGCGAACCAGGCATACGGAAGCACCAGCGAGATGCCTGCGGGCAGCCCCCACCACAGGGCCAGTGCGAGCGACCCGGCCACGGACAGCACCGCGAAGGCCCGTGACGCGCGGGCGAAGGCCGGGTGCGCGCGTTCGCGGATGAGTGACTTCACATGCAGGGTCGATCCCACGAGGACGAGTGCGACCGCGGTGGTCAGCACCCACACGTGTGCAGGAACGTCGGCCAGGGGCGGCGGCGTGATGGTCTGCGCGCCGGCCATGACAGCCCACGTCACCGGGACCATCACCGTGCACTGCAGGATGAAGACGAGGTCATTGAGGAGTGCGCGATCGTCACGGCGCCGCGCGTATGCGAGGTTCACGACGAAGCTCGC
>CAJAKT010000271.1 GCA_903940375.1 uncultured bacterium
GGCGTTGTAGAGGGCCTGCTTGCCGCCGTTCGTGACGAGCACCTGGCTCGCCGACACCTCGAGACCCGAATCGCGCTGGGTCTTGACGGCGATGGCCTCCTTCAGCTCGGGCAGCCCGCCGGCCGGGGTGTAGCGGTGCCAGCGCGCATCGGCGCAGGCCGCGATGGCGGCATCGACGATGTAGCCGGGGGTCGGGAAGTCCGGCTCGCCGGCTCCGAATCCGATTACCGGTCGGCCGGCGGCCTTCAGGGCCTTGGCCTTCGCATCGACGGCGAGGGTCGCGGACTCCGTGATGGCGGCGATGCGGCGGGAGATGCGGTGGTCGGCTCCAGTGCTCATGGGCTCATCCTTGCAGCCCGCCCGATCAGCTCTGCAGGCTGTCGGGGCGGACCGGATTGGACCCCGCTGACGGGCGGCCCGTAGACTCCATCCTCGAAGTACGTCGGCGGCAGCCTGCCCTCCGGCGTGTGGTCGGGGTCACGGCTCCGAAGGGTCGTAGCTCAATTGGTAGAGCACCGGTCTCCAAAACCGGCGGTTGGGGGTTCAAGTCCCTCCGGCCCTGCGAAGGAACGACGAAGTACCGCCGGCGGGAGCCCCCCGCGGGCCGGCAGCGAGAGGTAGGAAGGCATGACGGACACCGACGCCCTGCCCGACCGTGGGTCGGACGGACGCGGTCGTAAGGACCGCGCCGAGGGCAACGTGTTCACTCGGCTTGCCCTGTTCGTCCGGCAGGTCGTCGTCGAGCTTCGCAAGGTCATCTGGCCGACGCGCAAGGAACTCATCGCCTACACCACCGTCGTGATCGTGTTCGTCGTCGTGATGGCGGGGATCATCGCCGCATTCGACTACGTCTTCACCAAGGGAGTGCTGTTCGTCTTCGGATGACAATGTCCCCGGAGCCTTCGACACCCCCCGATGCACGCTTCCCCGCTCTCGACCCAAGGAGAATGACCACCGTGTCCGACCAGGACCTCACGACCCCCACGACCGACCCGTTCGCGACGGCGCCCGCCGTCGTCGATGCCGTGGTGGCCGACGCCGTCGACGAGCTTGCCGCCGAGGAGGTAGCCGAAGCGATCATCGAGGCTGAGGAGGCCATCGAAGACGCCGAGGCAATCGTCGAGGCCGAAGCCGAGGCTGAGGCCGAGCTCGAGGTTGTGGCCGAGGCGGAGGTTGTGGCCGAGGCGGAGGAGCTCGTCGAGGAAGCCGAGCTCGAGGAAGAGGATCCGGCCGTCGCGTTCCGCGAGCAGATGCGCATCGCGCCCGGTGACTGGTACGTCATCCACTCCTACGCGGGCTACGAGAACAAGGTCAAGGGCAATATCGAGACCCGGATCACCACCATGAACATGGAGGATTACATCTTCCAGGTCGAGGTGCCGATGGAGGAGGTCACGGAGATCAAGAGCGGCGTGCGCAAGCTCGTGCGTCGCAACAAGTTCCCCGGCTATGTCCTCGTCCGCATGGAGCTCACCGACGAGTCGTGGGGCGCCATCCGGCACACCCCCGGCGTGACCGGGTTCGTCGGGCACGGACATCAGCCCGCCCCGCTCTCCCTCGACGAGGTCGTCGGGATCCTGGCTCCGGTGCCCGAGAAGAAGGCGGCCGCCGCTGGCGGCTCCGCCTCGTCCGGCGGCCTTGCCCCAGCCCAGCAGGTGGAGGTCGACTTCGCGGTCGGCGACTCCGTCACCGTGGTGGATGGCCCGTTCGCCACCCTTCACGCCAGCATCTCCGAGATCAACATCGAGGCGCAGAAGATCACCGGCCTCGTGGAGATCTTCGGTCGCGAGACCCCTGTCGAACTGGCCTTCAGCCAGGTCGTCAAGAACTAGCACCACCGCACGATCCTCGAGGGCGCCGCCTTCGGGGCAACGACAACGAAGGACCCGACACACCATGGCACCGAAGAAGAAGAAGGTTGCCGGCCTGATCAAGCTCCAGATCCAGGCAGGCGCGGCCAACCCGGCGCCGCCGGTCGGCCCCGCACTGGGCCAGCACGGCGTCAACATCATGGAGTTCTGCAAGGCCTACAACGCAGCCACGGAGAACCAGCGCGGCAGCGTCATCCCCGTGGAGATCACCGTCTACGAGGATCGCTCGTTCGATTTCGTCCTGAAGACCCCTCCCGCCTCCCGCCTGATCCTCAAGGCTGCCGGTGTGGAGAAGGGATCGGGCATCCCGAACAAGACCAAGGCCGGTTCGATCACCAAGGCCCAGGTCCGCGAGATCGCCGAGACCAAGATGCCCGACCTCAACGCCAATGACGTCGAGGCCGCGATGAAGATCATCGAGGGCACCGCCCGCCAGATGGGTATCACCGTCTCGGCGTAGCTGAGGCGCGTAGGACCGTCTCGGCGTAGCTGAGACACCAACCACCAACCGTGGGAGAGCCAGCGCGGCTCGCCAACCACGACCTGCGAAGGAGCAGACATGAAGCGCAGCAAGGCCTACCGGGCCGCAGTAGAGAAGATCGACGCCGACGGGCTGTACGCCCCCCTTCAGGCGGTGCGCCTGGTCAAGGAGACCACGGCGACGAAGTTCGACCCGACCATCGAGGTGTCCATGCGCCTCGGCGTCGACCCCCGCAAGGCCGACCAGATGGTGCGCGGCACCGTCAACCTTCCGCACGGCACCGGCAAGACCGCTCGGGTCCTGGTCTTCGCCAACGGCGAGAAGGCTGACGAAGCACGCGCTGCTGGCGCCGACTTCGTGGGCGGTGACGACATGATCGAGAAGGTCAAGGGTGGCTGGACGGACTTCGACGCAGCCGTCGCTACGCCGGACCTGATGGGCAAGGTCGGCACGCTGGGCAAGGTCCTCGGTCCGCGTGGGCTCATGCCGAACCCCAAGACCGGCACGGTGACGATGGATGTTGCCAAGGCGGTCACGGAGATCAAGGGCGGCAAGATCGAGTTCCGCGTCGACAAGCACTCGAACCTCGCGTTCCCGATCGGGAAGGCTTCGTTCACTGAGGCAGCCCTCGTGGAGAACTACGCGGCCGCACTCGACGAGATCCTGCGGCTCAAGCCGTCGGCGGCCAAGGGCCGCTACGTGCGCAAGGCGACGATGTCCTCCACCATGGGCCCCGGCGTCCCGCTCGATCCGAACCGCGTCAAGAACCTGCTCGCGGAGGACGAGGCGTAGGCCTTCCCCCGAACGCTCGACGACCCCGGTACTGCCGCAAGGGCGGACCGGGGTCGTCGGCATTTCAGGCGCCTGTCGCTACTCGACCTTCACGATCGCCATCATCCCCGTGTCCTCGTGGTCGAGGATGTGGCAGTGGATGACGGTGGTACCACCGAAGTCATCGAAGGCGACCCGAACCACCTGCTCGGATTCAGGCGCGACCGTGACGACGTCCTGCCAGCCCTGTTCGCCCTTGACCTGGAAGGGCCATGCATGAAGGTGGATCGGGTGGAACATCGGAGTGTTGTTACGGATCACCCATTCCTCAACGGTTCCCTTGCGCGCGGTGAAGTTGACGGTATTCGGGTCGAAGACCTTCCCATCAATGGTCGGCTGCATATGCCCGTCGAGGCTGATCACCCGCTGCTCAGCCACGACGACATCAGCGGCGAACAGATCGCGATCTGACGATGTCAGGCGTGCGGGGATGGCGGCGATGTCGGTGCCGGCACCGGCACCGATCCGCGCGATCGTCTCGGGGAGTCCGGTGGCCCCACCGATGCCCTCGTTGCTCAGCCGCTGCGCCATCAATTCGCCCCCGGATGCCGACGGGACGAGGATCACCTCGGTGCGCTCGCCGGGTGCCAGCTCGATGGAGTCGACCGCCTGCGCACTCGGGAGCCGGCCGCCCTCGGCCGCCAGGCGCATCATCGTCGCTCCCGTCCATGTCAGAAGCAGACGTGTCGAGGCCGTGGCATTGACGATGTGCGCGCGCTCCAGCTTCCCGTCGCTGCCGCTCAGGTCGATGCCGTTCTCGCCATTGGTCAGCAGCCGGGGGCCGGTGCGGCCCATCATTCGCGTCATCATGTCGGGGCCGGACGACCCACCCATGTCCATGCCGGAACCCATATCCATGCTCATGCCGGAGCCCATGTCCGATCCCGTGCCCTGCGGGTTGTCCTGGCTCAGCGGCGGATCGTTGATGACCAGGACGCGGTCGGTTGAGACCGCCGCCAGAGCGGTGTCGACATCGTCAGCGACGATGATGGCGCCGGACAGCCCGGCAGCGACCTGCTCGGCGGCCATCCCGTGGGCGTGCGGGTGGTACCAGAACGTCCCAGCCTGATGATCGGCCGGAATCTCGTAGGTGTACGTCCTGCTGCCGCCGGGTTCGACGGTGACGAATGGGTTGTCGCCATTGCCGTCCGGGGAGACGTGCAGGCCGTGGGTGTGCAGACTGGTGGGCTCA
>CAJAKT010000272.1 GCA_903940375.1 uncultured bacterium
ATGAGGCCGACCACAACGCGCGCACCGGCCTCGGGACACAGATGCTGGAGGAAGTCACCCTTGAGTGGTCGCGCACCTACACGTCGTCCGGCACCACGCTCGTCGCACTGCTGCCGACTGCGTGACGCGGGCGTCTCCGTCTGCTGTTCAGGGGAGGCTGAGGGCAGCCTTGAGACCATCATTGACGGCATCCATCGTCTGAGCGCTCAGCGCACCGATGTCGGCATTCACTTCGTCGGAGTAGAGGTCGTAGATGTCGTCACAGACGACACGGCCGCCCGGCAGCACCTCGGTTGAGGGAATCTCGACGATGCTGGGAAGCAGTGGTTTCGCCGACGTCGTGAATCTGACCACGAGGACACTGTCGAGTTTGCGATTACGACTGTTGTTCGACACAACGACGAAGAACGTGTCCTGGTCGAATCCCGAAGGCCGGGCTCGATAGACACGGCCGCGAACGAGGGTGGTCACGACTCGTCCGCCCAAGCGGGGGCGCGCCGGCGCGAGACTCGGCGACGCGCCGCGGAACTCTCGGCGTACTCAGTCGCCAACTGCTCATAGCCCTCCTCCTCAGCGTTCGTCCGAATCGCTGCCAGGCCCGCCGCTAGGACGGCATGAAGCAGCACGGCCTCCCCGACCTCCTCATCGGCACTCGGTCCCGTGGCGGAGAGGCGTTCTAGCGCCCTGCGGAACGCAGGTGAAGTCCGCAACAAGGTGAGATCAGCCTCGTCCTTGGCCGTGAGCGGGACATTCGGGCGCCGCACCACCCGTTGGCTCATCCGAGTCCTCATAACGGACATTGTGCTGTAGTCACTAATGCACGTCAATGCATCACAATGTGCATCACTAGTCGGCTCGTGGATCTGTGGACGCGGAGACCGGCGGCTCATGGCGGCCAGTGTCCTGGGGCGATCCTGTGGATCGTCAGTTGCGATCCACAGGACTGACGGTGTAGCCGCCCGCCTGAGTCACCGCCTAGTGCATGAAGGCGTCCGGATCCTTCACGTCAGGCTCGGTACCGTCGAGTGCCTCTATCGTCGCGATGTCCGACGGGTCAAGGTCGATGTCCTGAGCGCGAAGGTTCTGCATGAGCCGCTGCGTGTTGGATGACTTGGGAATCGCACACAGTCCCACGTTGACGTGCCATGCGAGGATCACCTGCCCGGGAGTGCAGCCGTACTTGTCTGCGAGGTCGCTGAAGATCGGCAGTTCCACCAGACCTGTTCCCTGACCGAGCGGCGACCACGACTGCGTCACGATCCCCAACTCGGCGTTGTACGCACGAGGACCTCGCTGAAGGTGGCGCGGGTTGACCTGCAACTGGTTGAGCTCAGGAACAACGCCCGTTGCCGAGATGATCCGATCGAGGTACTTCGGCAGGAAGTTCGACGTGCCGATGTGACGCACCTTGCCCTGCTCGCGAAGCGCGATCAGGCCCTCCCACGCCTCGACGTAGCGATCCTGGTCCGGGTTGGGCCAGTGGATGAGCATCAGGTCGATGTACTCGACGCCCAGTTTCCGGGCCGCGTCCTCGAAGGCCAGGGCAACACCTGCCACCGAATGGCTCTCCCGGTTGAACTTCGTCGTGATGAAGACGTCCTCACGGTCGATGCCGCTGGCGGCGACACCTCGCCCCACCCCGATCTCATTGCCGTAAGCGAATGCCGTATCCACGAGGCGGTACCCGAGCTGCAGCGCCTCTGCCACCACGCGCTCACCTTCGGCATCCTCCATCGGCCACGTGCCCAGACCGATCAGGGGAACTGATCCACCATTGGTGAATTGAATGCTCATCTATCCATGCTAGAGCGAGCTCGCGTCCACTGGTGCGACGTGCTCCACGATCGATCGACGCGGAGCAGCCGTCGCGGATCATGTTCGGCTCGTGATCCACGCTTCCGCATCAGTGACAGCGCGTTTCAAGGTCGCACCTGCGCGTTCGTCGCCTCGATAGAGCGCATCGGTTCCGATCACATCGACGAGCCCCGCCACCGCCGCCTGCTCATCGATCCGCTCGCTCGTGGACACAAGCACGAGCCTGCTGTCGACAGCAGCCAGCTCCCGGGCATACCGCAGCAGCATCTGTATGAAGGTCGATCCGAGCTCGTCGTGGCCCCGGAGCCGCAGCAGCACGACACTTCCACGCGACGTGGCACTGACGGCCGGCAGCAGGTTCTCGACGACCGGAGTAGATGCGAAGAAGAGACTGCCGTACGGCTGGAGGATCACCACCTCACCAGCGGGAAGGGTGGGCGGCGGATCCGACTCGAGCAGATACCCATCCGCATCGGCCCGCTGCCTCCGGATCGCGACCCGGTTCGACTGGCGCACGACGTGCAGGAGGATCGAGACGGCGACTGCCACGAGCACCGCGTACTGCAGCGGGATGATCATCGTCAGGACGAACGTGACGACGAGGACCACCTTCTGCACCGTGCCGGTGCCCCATACAGACCGCAGGTTCTCAGGCTTGATCGTCCGGATGCCGATGAGTATGAGCAGGCCCGCAAGCGCCGGCATGGCCACGTGGCCCACCACACCCCCAAAGGCGACCACCACTACAGCCATGACCAGAGCCGTGAAGACCAGCGACTGACGCGAGCGCGCACCTGCCGCCCGGTTCAGTGCCGTTGCGGACACGGAGCCACCGACCGGCATCCCCTGGAAGATGCCGGAGGCCACGTTCGCGACACCCTGACCGATGAAGTCACGTGAGGCGTCGGGGTACCGGCCGTCGGGATTCGGGAAGCTGGCCGAGATGCCCGCACCTTGCACCAGCCCGACGAACGCGAGCGAGAACGCCGGCAGGAGGAGCACCGGGATGAGCGTCAGCATCGGCGTCTCCGGGCGAGGCAGTGACGACACTGTGACGCCGACGTCATTCAGGGTCGCCACCGTCGTCCAGTCCAGTGCTATCGCAGCAGCTGACGTGACGATGACCGCAATGACCAGGCCCATCGCCCCGACTCGGGTGCGCTCGAGGATCACGATCAGCACGACCGTCGCCACACCGATGGCGAGGGTCGCCAGATCCCACTGGCTCGGATGGAGGAAGGTCTGGAACGCTCGGATCACCCGGTTCGGCCCCTCCGCGCTGAATCCCGTGAGGTTGGCGAGCTGGCCCAGGATGATGTTCACGCCCACAGCGTTGATGAACCCGACCATGAC
>CAJAKT010000273.1 GCA_903940375.1 uncultured bacterium
CCGCTCGTCGTGGGCGATGATCGCGAGCACGGCGGTCGACATGACAGCGCCGTACCAGCCCGGATGCGAGCGCTGGGCGATGTCAGGCGTCATGTCGAGGATCACGCAGCGGTCTCGGCGATGCGCGCAGCGACCATGTCCCGCAGCAGCTTCACGTCGGGCTTCCAGTCGACCGGGACCTGGATCGTCTTCTTGTTAACCTTGTAGTCGGTCAGTCGCGGGCGGAACTGATCGATGATCCCGTTCCCCCACGGCGCGATGAGGATGTGCTTGCTCTGCACCGAGACGCCGAAGACGTACTGACCGTCGAGCTTGAGCATCGGCTGGTTCCAGGCGATGACCAGCTCCGCCTTCGGGTACTTCGACGTGATCGCCGTGAAGATCGCGCGCACCGTGGCGCGTTTGGTCTCGTCGGAGGGCTCGAGGTACTCGTCGAGCGTGTGCACGCGGTGGGCACTGGTGGATCCGCGGGAGTAGAGCACCAGGGCGTTGGCGTGGGCCTGGCTGAAGCCGTGGTTCTCGCGCAGGAATGCGATCTGCTCCGGGTACTTCCGGTCGGAGATCTCGGCCATCTGGTCGAACCAGTACGACATCGGCTGCCCGTACTTCTTCTCGATGGCGGGGAAGTAGCTCGCACGGTCGGGGTTCGTCGCCATGGCGCGATTCTACGATCGCACGGGTGCACGGCAACAGAAGGATTTCGATGAGCAATGGGCGTGCCGGCAGATGGAGTGTTGCCTACTCGTAGCTTGTCGTGTCGCGGCTGGCGACGAAGGCTGCCTTGGCCATGCGCGTGCACCAGATCGGCCGTCCCCGATCGGTGGGATGAATCTGGAAGCCACGCTTCGCATTGGCATCCCACCAGCAGAAGGTTTCAATTTTCGCTGTCCCGAGACGACGGACTTCGTCGATCGCCGGAGACAGGTCCGAGTCAGACGATGCGAGGATGACAATTCCCACGTCGGGATCTTGAGCCTCCCGAACAGTTGCCAGCGCGCATTGCACGTCGATGCCCTTTTCGCGGGGCTGTCCCACCACGATCTTTCGTCCTCGAATGTCGGTTGCTGGTCGCCCATTCGCGTCGCGTTCGTACTCGTACTTGAGGGGCCTGAGGGAGACGTCAACGCGAGGGTCGCGCTGCCAGTGCGAGCGCTGTGCCAAGTTCCGCGCGTAGCCCTTCGGGTTGTGCTCGGGCGCGGGCAGGCCGCGAAAGACCAGCACCCGCCGCAGAGTAGCCAAGGGTTGGCCGGGTCGCTGCGAATCGTTACGGGCGATAAGGAGCTGCTGAGCGAACAGGGAAGGGTCGATGAGTGTTCGGTGCTTCGGGAGGGAGCGGGCGCCCTCGAAGAGGTTGTGACCCACGAAGTGCACGTTCTGGTAGTCGAGGATGATGGTCGCCTCTAGTCGCTCAGGCATCGCGTATCCGTTCAAGAAAAAACCCCACCAGTCCCGGAGGACGGTGGGGAATTAGGAGTTCAGTATTGCACGCAACTGGCTGAGGCGCGCACTTCCTGTGAGGTCCTTGGCCCCCACGGGAGAGCCTCTCAGTGATCGGGCAAAGTGAGGCTTGAGTTATCCACAGGGTGAAGGCGCCTCAACCTGCGAGAATCCGCGGAACCGGACACGGAGGACGCACCCGATGAGCAGTGGCGTGGCAGGCCCGCGACATATTCCCATCTCGACACCTGTCGGGACGTTCGAGGTGCAGACCCAGTCCGTCGGCGAGAGCCCGACGATCAAACTCCTGCTGCTCCACGGTGGGCCGGGCGTCAACCACGAGTACTTCGAGACCTTCGCTGACTATCTGCCGGACGCGGGCATCGAGATCATCTACTACGACCAACTCGGATCCTTCGGCAGTGATCAGCCCGACGACATGTCGCTCTGGGATCTCCCGCGCTTCGTCGACGAGGTCGAGCAGGTGCGGCTGGCTCTGGGGCTCGACGCCAGCAACTTCTTCCTGCTCGGCCATTCCTGGGGAGGAATCCTCGGCATCGAATACGCACTCACGTACGGCCAGCACCTCAAGGGCCTGATCGTCTCCAACATGATGTCGGACATCCCGGCGTACAACCACTACGCGCATGACGTTCTGATGCCGCAGATGAACCAGGCAGCGTTGGCGCGCATCCTGGAGATCGAGGCCGAAGAGGATTACGACAACCCCGAGTACGAAGAGCTCCTGATGGAGCACTTCTATGTGTTCCACGTACTCCGGCGTCCGGCCGACCAGTGGCCGGAATGCGTTGACCGATCCTTTGGTCACACCAACAAGCAGGTCTACGTGCACATGCAGGGACCGAGCGAGATGGGTGCGCGCGGCACGCTCGTCGAGTGGTCCCGGTTCGATGACCTAGACAAGATCGACGTGCCCACCCTCGTCATCGGAGCGCGTCACGACACCATGGATCCCGATCACCTGCGGGTGATGGCCGAACGATTCCCCCGCGGCGAGTTCCTCTACTGCCCGGATGGCAGTCACATGGCGATGTACGACGACGCGGAGACGTACCTGCCCGGGCTTATCGACTTCCTGCACGAGGTCGACGCGGCCGGCTGAGTCGTCCACAGACGCCCGAGCTGCGTCGCTCGTCCACAACTGCGCTGGCCGGGATCGGTTCTGGCCCTGACAGCGTCGATCCTCGTTCGCGGGGGGAACACATGTGCGATCGCACGCTGTTCGGAGAACTGGCGGCTAGGTCTACACCTTGCGACTGTCAATTATGTATTCCATAATAGAGTTAAGTTTCGAGGTTCGGATCACCAGTGGCGCCCGCAAGCACGGGATCAGCAGGCGGCGTATTTGGCAGGTGCTTCGGACTCACGGAGCCTCG
>CAJAKT010000274.1 GCA_903940375.1 uncultured bacterium
CACCTCGATCAGAACCGCGCGACGGTGGTGCGCAAGGTCAGCGGCCTGACGTGGGAGCAGGCCACGCGCCGGCTCGGCCCGTCCGCGACGAGCGCTGCTGGCGTGGTCAAGCACCTGATCGATGTCGAGCGCTGGTGGTTCCGCCGCAACCTCGATGCTCAGGACGATGTGCTGTTCGCGTGGAGCGACACCGAGGCCGATCTGGAGTTCGCCTTCGGTCCGGACGAGAGCCTGGCATCCCTCATCGCCGGGTACGAGCTGGCATGTGACGAGAGTCGTGAAGTGGCGGCCAGGTACGAGCTCACCGATCAGATTCGTGCACCCCGACCAGGCGAGCCGCGATCATCCTTGCGCTGGGTCTACGTGCACATGATCGAGGAAGTGGCCCGGCACAACGGGCACCTCGACATCTACCGTGAACTGATCGACGGGCAGACCGACCGCGACTGACGGCTAGGAACGCGCGGCGGGCGCTCACCCAGCCGTGCCCTCAGTGCACCCGCCAGGTGACAACCACCGGCGTCGGGTGACCGTCGAGGCGTACGAGGCCGGAACCCGCCGGGCCATAGGGCTCGACCTCGAGGGGCTTGCCCTGCGCGGTGGGCTGGGGTCCGCTGAGTCCACGCGGTGCCTCGCGCTGATCAAGGAGGAGCCGCACCGGGCTCGCAAGCGGCGTATCGATGGACACCGCCAGGGTACGGCCCGAAGGAGGCAGGTGGCGGGGAGCGCTGGCGTCGGCCTCGACTCCCGCCACCGTGAGCCTCGTACGGACGAGGCCGTCCTCGTCGACGACGACCACGAGGGCCGACGAGCCGCGGAACGCCTGCGCCCGCCCCGCCATCCAGGCAGCCGCGACGGCCAGCGCGGCGGCGGCCGCGGCGGCGATCCGTTCAGGTGCTGACTGGTGGATGAGTGCTGCGTACAGGCCGCAGGTTGCCGTGGTGGCGGCCCACAGGGCCCAGATGAGCCCGGACGGGACGGCGAGCAGCCGTGCCCGCACGACCCGGTCGGCGTTACGCCGGGACGCGATCGCGAGGAGCAGCGGAACCGAGGTGCCCACGAACACCAGCGTCCCGATGCCGATGAGAGAGAAGACCCCGGCGAACGTGGCCCCGAATGCGTCGAGGAGGAGGACGAGGCCCAGGGCCAGCAGGAGGGGCAAGATGGCCAGCACGCGGGCCGCGGTGGACGTCGCGAGCCAGGCGGGGCTGCGGGGCGCCAGGTCCAGTGGGACTCGCTCACCAGCCACCACGGCCAGGGCCGGCGGCGCAGCGACGATGGTGTGCCGCTGGCCGAGATGAACATGCCACATGCCATCGTCGTTCCGGTCGACAGTGCCCTCCTGGGACAGGCCGTCGAGGAGCGCGGTCACCTCCGAGACCGGCAGATTCAGGACCGTCGCCAGCTCGTCCGCTGTGCGAGCCTTCCTGGTCAGCAGTCCGATCATTCGGCCCGCCGGGCCGTCGTCGAGTACGCGCGTCGTTGCGGACGATCCGTGGTGCTGGATGGCAAGCACCATCGTTGACGTGATGTGGAGCCGGGTGGCCGACCCGCCCGGATCGTCCATCCGCAAGCGCAGCCACCGACGAGGTCGACGCCCAAGGAGGTCATGCAGCAGCGGCGCGGCGTCCCATCCCGGCGCGAGGACGGGCGATGACGCCGAGCGGCGGCCGCTGCGGGCGCGCGCGATGAGTGCGTCACCGTCTGGCGTCGCGGTGATCGTGATCTCCACCGCATCGGGACCCGGCGGTCCATCACGTGCGACGAGAGTGGTCCCGGACGACAGGTCGAGGTCGAGGGTGCGAGGCACCGGGAGCTGCTCGACCGCGAGGTCCCCCAGGACGAAGGCCGAGATCATCCCGGCGAAGCCCAGGGCCAGCAGGACGAAGCCGAGGGCGAGCCATCCCGCCAGCGGACCGCCCACTGCCCGAACGAGGTCGACTCCCGTGGACCCCGCCGACTCGTAGGCGGCTGCGGGGGTCGATCCGAGGGTCACGAAGACCCAGCCCGCATTCACCACCGTGGCGGCGGCCATCGCGGCGACGCTGCCCGTGACGAGTCCTCGTCCGCTCGGGTCCGAGCGGAGTGCGGCCGGGGCGATGGTGGGGACGGAGGTGTGGCCGAAGAACGACCCCATCAGGGCGCCGAAGACGAGAGTGAAGGAACTGAGCTCCAGCGGCTTTGGCGGTCCGCCGGTTAGGAGGTCGACCTGAACGTGCCGGCCGAGCAGGACAAGGAGGGCGGCCAGCAGGAGCAGATTGACAATGGTCACCGTGCTGCCGGCCGTCATGAGGGCCCGACGACGCTGGAATCCCACCAGCAGGACCGAGCCGACGAGGACGAGAACCGCCCACGCGGTGGGAGTCAGGCCGGCCGTGGATGCCAGGCTCTGGCTCAGGCCGAGTGCGTAGACGACGACGAACCCCAGCATCAGCAGGCCCACGAGGGCGGTGGTGAGCCGGCCGGTGCGACGGCCGAGCAGCTGACCGGCCAGCGTCGCCAGTCGTGCGTGGTCCGGAATGGAGTCGGCCCGCCGCGACACCGTGAGCGCGAGGAGCCCGATTGTCAGGATGTTGACGATGCCGAGGCCGATCGTGACGGCCACGGCGAGAAGCGGCCCAAGCGGAGCGAGCGCCACGGGCAGCGCGAGGATCCCGCCCCCGACGACCGTCGGGAAGACGACCCCGAACACCGGCAGCCACGCGGCACCTCGTGAATTGGGCATGGACGGCCCGCTCCTTTCGATGGTGCGGTGGCCGAGTCTGCCAGAGTGGGTGCCCCCGCTGGGGGAAACGAGGCGGGCTCACGGGGGACGCTTCGGCAACGGCGCCGGGCTTCGGAGCGGGTGCGGGGACTCCTGCGTAAGCGGATGCGGGAGGATGGGTGCGTGTCCACGATCATTGATGAACTGACCTGGCGCGGCCTGATCGCGCAGAGCACCGACCTCGACGCGCTGCGGGCAGCGACTGCCGCCGGGCCGATCACGCTGTACTGCGGCTTCGACCCCACGGCTCCGAGCCTGCACCTGGGCAACCTCGTCCAGATCCTCACTGTCAGGCGGTTCCAGCAGCACGGACACCGGCCGCTGGCCCTCGTGGGAGGGGCGACCGGACTCATCGGTGACCCGAAGGAGACCGGCGAGCGCACGCTGAACCCACGCGACGTCGTCGAGGGCTGGGTAGACCGGATTCGCGAGCAGCTGGAACGGTTCTACGACTTCGAGGGCCCCAATGCCGCAGTAGCGGTGAACAATCTGGACTGGACCGAGGGCATATCGGTCCTCGAGTTCCTCCGCGACATCGGCAAGCACTTCAGCGTGAACCGGATGCTCGACCGGGAGGCGGTTGCGGCGCGGCTCGCAGCAGGGGGCATCTCGTACACCGAGTTCAGCTACCAGCTGCTGCAGTCCTTCGACTTCGTGGAGCTGTTCCGGCGCTACGGCTGCACGCTGCAGACCGGTGGATCCGACCAGTGGGGCAACATCACTGCCGGCGTCGACCTGATCCGCCGGATGGAGGGCCAGTCGGCGCACGCTCTCACGACCCCGCTCATGACAAAGGCCGACGGCACGAAGTTCGGCAAGACCGAGTCGGGCACCGTGTGGCTGGATGCAGGGCTCACCAGCCCGTATGCGTTCTTCCAGTTCTGGCTCAACGCCGATGACCGCGATGTGGCCCAGTACCTGCGCACCTTCAGCTTCCGGCCCCAGGAGGAGATCGATGCCTTGCTGGCCGCACTTGCCGAGCGCCCCCAGGCTCGCGAGGCCCAGCGGGCCCTGGCGACCGAGCTGACCGCCCTCGTCCACGGGGACGCGGAGCGTGCTGCTGCTGAGGCGGCCGGCCGAGCCCTCTTCGGCCAGGGCGACCTCGCCGATCTGCCGGCAGCCACCCTCACGGCGGCCCTGGCGGAGGCACCGAACGTCGAGATCCCGGCCGCGGAGCTGGTTGACGGGCTGCTGCCCGCCTACGACGACCTGTTTGCCCGCGTGGGTCTGGTGGCCAGCAAGTCGGCTGCCCGGCGCACGATCGAGGAGGGCGGGGCCTACGCGAACAACGTCCGCGTGGTCGATCCGGCCGCCCAGATGCGCGTGAGTGACCTACATCACGGAGAGTGGTTAGTGCTCCGTCGAGGCAAGAAGGCCTTCGCGGGAGTCCGCGTACTGTTCACCTGACGTTCCGCCGAATGGCCCGTTGTGGTTGCCCTGCAAGGGCTTTCGTCGACCACAACGGGCCGTTCGCGTGTCTGGGGTGTGCCAACAGCGCGCACGAATGGTCGTGGGGGAGCGGATTTGACCCGTTCGTACGCGGCGGCGTATGGTTACGACATCGCAAGGGAGTAACGGACACCAAGCCGCACGCCTGTTAGCGAGGACTGAGTCCTCGTGGGGGTGCGCCAAGCAAGGCCGGTCCTGCGACAACGAACAGATCAGGACAGAGACCAAACACGCCAGGTTGAGCGTTTTGACTCTCAGCACCAAAGTCTGTAAGTTGGGAACGTTGCCCCAAAACGAGGTCGAAAACCTCGCAGAGGTGCGCGCCCGCTCCTTGAGAACTCAACAGCGTGTCACATGTCAATGCCAATACCCCGTTCTGGGGCCGGGCACTGATCTTCGATCAGTACGCCAGTTTCCAGACGGATTCCTTTGGTAGAAATATGAGCACACAGCTCATTCTCTGCCAGTATCAAAACAATTCATTTATGGAGAGTTTGATCCTGGCTCAGGACGAACGCTGGCGGCGTGCTTAACAC
>CAJAKT010000275.1 GCA_903940375.1 uncultured bacterium
CTTCAACGCCGGCCCGGCCGCGATCGAGGCCATGAAGGGCGGGGCCATTGATGTCTCGTACATCGGGCCCAACCCCTCGATCTCGGGCTACACCTCGACGGGTGGCACCCTGCTGCGCGTCGTGTCCGGTGCGACGTCTGGGGGCGCCCAGTTCGTCGTCAAGCCGAGCATCACGTCCGTCGCCCAGCTCAAGGGCAAGAAGATCGCGACTCCTCAGCTGGGCAACACTCAGGATGTCGCCCTTCGTGCGTGGCTGAAGGACAACGGTCTGTCAACGTCGACCACCGGTGGTGGCGATGTCACCGTCGTGCCGACGGACAACGCGACGACCCTCACCCTGTTCAAGAAGGGCGACCTCGACGGTGCCTGGCTGCCGGAGCCCTGGGCCTCCCGTCTGGTTCTCGAGGCCGGTGCCAAGGTGCTCGTCGACGAGAAGGACCTGTGGCCGGGCGGGCAGTTCGTCACCACGAACATCATCGCCTCGCAGAAGTTCCTCAACCAGTACCCGGGTTCGGTCCGATCGGTGCTGCAGGCTAACAACAGCGCGATCAAGTACATCGCCGCGAACGTGCTGAAGTCCAAGGACATCGTCCAGGAGCAGATCACCAAGTGGACGGGCAAGCCGCTCGCGGACGCCGTCATCACGCGCTCGTGGGGCAACCTGCGCTTCACCTGGGATCCGCTGCCGCTGACGCTCGCCAAGAGTGCCGACGACGCGGTGTCGGCCGGGCTGCTGACTCTGGGCAAGAACAAGCTGGCCGGGATCTACGACCTGCGGCTGCTCAATCAGGTGCTCTCCGCAGCCAAGGCCCGTCCGGTGACGGCCGCCGGTCTCGGCCGCCAGTAATTTCCCGCTGATCACGTAGGGGTAATGACATGACACTCACCAGTGGCGCACATCCCGTCCCGCCGCGGGCAGATGAGGGCGAGTTCTCCGTCCGCATCGAGCACGTCGTCAAGCAGTTCACTGCCGACGGGCCGATCGTCCTCGAGGACGTCAGCCTGGATGTGCGCCCTGGTGAGTTCGTGTCCCTCGTGGGGGCATCGGGCTGCGGGAAGTCCACCCTCCTGAACCTGATTGCCCGGCTCGACACCCAGACGTCGGGGACCATCGAGACGGTCGGTGCCCCGACCCTCATGTTCCAGGAGGCGGCGCTGTTCCCCTGGCTCACGGCCGGACGCAACGTCGAACTTGCCCTGCGCTTCAGCAATGTCCCGCGCAGCGAGCGCAAGACCCGGGCTCAGGAACTCCTCGCCCTCGTCCACCTCGAGCGCTCCTACGACCAGCGACCTCACGAACTGTCCGGCGGAATGCGCCAGCGCGTGGCCATCGCCCGCGCCCTCGCGCAGGGACGATCCATCCTGCTGATGGATGAGCCCTTCGCCGCGCTCGACGCCATCACGCGCGACTTCCTGCACGAGGAGCTCACGCGGATCTGGCTCGAGACCGGGATGACGATCATCTTCGTGACGCACAACGTCCGCGAGGCGGTCCGACTGAGCCAGCGCGTGCTGCTCATGTCGTCACGCCCTGGCCGGATCATCAACGAGTGGAACATCGGCGGCCATGAGCCGTGGCGGCTGGACTCGCCTGATGTGGCGAACCTCGCGAGCGAGATCACCGACGAACTGCGCAGGGAGATCATCCGCCATGCAAACTGACGAGAAGCCTCCTTCGGAGGTGCGCGCATCGGATCTGAGCCAGCTCGAGGCCGGCCTCGATGCACTGGAGACCGGTGGTCGCCAGGGGCCGAGTGTCAAGACCCTGTTCGCGCGCGCACTGTCGCCGCTGATCGCCATCGGCGTGATCATCGTCATCTGGCAGATCATCTTCTACCTGCAGTTGCAGCCGGACTACGTCATTCCCGGGCCGCGCCAGGTATGGGATGCGCTGGCCAACCAGGCGGAGCAGCAGATCCTGTGGCAGTCGACCCTCAACAGCATTCGACGGGCGGCCCAGGGATTCATCATCGCGGTGATCATCGCGACCCCCATCGGGCTCGCCCTCGGGCTGAATAGCAAGCTGCGGGCCGTCTTCGGCCCGATCCTGACCGGCCTGCAGGTGCTGCCGTCCGTTGCCTGGGTGCCCGCGGCCATCATCTGGTTCGGCCTCTCGGACGCGACGATCTACACGGTCATCCTGCTGGGCGCCGTGCCATCCATCGCCAACGGACTCATCGCCGGCATGGACCAGATCCCGCCCATCTACCTGCGGGTGGGGCAGATCCTCGGCGCAAAGGGGCTCCCGCGGGCCTGGCGCATCGTGCTTCCGGCGTCATGGCCCGGCTACCTGGCCGGACTCGAGCAGGGCTGGGCCTTCGCCTGGCGCTCGCTGATGGCGGCAGAACTCATCGCGGTGTCACCGGCACTGGGCCCGGGCCTGGGGCAGATGCTCGACACCGGCCGGACGCTCGGCGATATGGCCCTTGTGCTCGGCTCTATCGGCATGATCATGGCGGTCGGCATCCTGGTCGAGCGCGTGGTGTTCTCGCCGTTGCGGCAGCGCACCCTGCGCAACCGTGGCCTGATCCGCTAGCGCGTGTCGCCGGCCTGACAGGGATGGGAGAGAATGCCGCTATGGCATCAACTCCCTTCTCCGCCCGTGGCGCCGTCGATCTCGGCGCTCTTGCAACCGCCCGGCAGAACCAGCAGAAGGCGACCGAGGCTGTCGCCAACGCGCCGGCCGGGGTCGTCATCGACGTCACAACGGAGTCCTTCCAGGCAGAAGTGATCGACCGGTCGATGACCGTGCCGGTCGTCCTTGACCTGTGGGCCGAGTGGTGTGGTCCGTGCAAGCAGCTGTCGCCGATCCTCGAGAAGCTCGCGGCCGAGGATGCGGGCACATGGGTGCTGGCGAAGGTCGATGTCGATGCCGAGCAGCAGATCGCGGCGGCCTTCCAGGTGCAGTCGATCCCATCGGTCTTCGCGGTCATCGCGGGCCAGCCGGTCCCGCTCTTCCAGGGCGCCTACCCCGAGGCCCAGATCCGGCAGATCATCGACGAGCTGCTGAAGGTAGCGGCGGAGCAGGGCGTGGCGGGCAGCATCTCCGCCGACGCGGACGATGCGGCGCTGCCGACGGAGCCGGAAGCCGAGCCGGAGGCACCGGCAGATCCGCGCTTCGAGGCGGCCTACGACGCGATCGAGGCGGGGGACTGGGTCGCTGCTGCAGCGGCGTATCAGGACGTCCTGAACGCCCAGCCGGCTGATCCGGACGCGGTGGCAGGGCTGGCCCTGGTGGGGCTCTACGCGCGCACCGAGGGCAAGGACGAGCCGACGGGCGACGAGGCGGTGTCCCTGCTCGCGGCTGACTTCGCGGCGCTTCGGGGCGACTGGTCGTCAGCATTCGAGCTGGGCATCTCCGTCGTGCGATCCACGGCCGATGACGATCGCGACGCGGCCCGCGCGCGCGTGCTCGAATACTTCCTCCTGGCAGCCGACGACCCGGCCGTGCCGAAGGCGCGCACGGCACTGGCCAGCGCCCTGTTCTAGCTCAGGCCGTAACCCCTGGGTCGGGTGCTCAGCCGTCGAAGCGGAAGAAGCTCGTCGACAGCGGCGGCACGATGATCTGCGCCGATGCGGGCCGGCCGTGCCACGAGGTGTCGTCGGCCTGCACGGCGCCGAAGTTGCCCAGTCCCGAGCCGCCGTAGACCACGGCATCGGTGTTGAGCACCTCGGTCCAGGTGCCGGTGAACGGCAGGGCGAGCCGATAGCCCTCGCGCGGCACGGGTGACAGGTTGGTGACGACGGCCATGCAGCCGCCGTCGTCGTCCCAGCGCAGCCAACTGAAGGTGTTGGCTCCCGCATCACTGCCATCGATCCACTCGAAGCCGCCCGGGTCGTCGTCGCGCTGCCACAGCGCTGGCGTGTGGGCGTACAGGGCATTCAGGTCGGTGACGGCCTGCAGCACGCCGGCGTGCTCGGGGAACTGCAGCAGCCACCAGTCGAGACTGCGCTCGGCCGACCACTCCGAGGACTGCGCGAACTCGGAGCCCATGAACAGCAGCTTCTTGCCGGGGTGGCCCCACATGTAGCCGAGGTAGGCGCGCAGGTTCGCGAGTTCCTGCCAGCGGTCGCCTGGCATCCGCTCGACGAGCGAGCCCTTGCCGTGCACGACCTCGTCATGCGAGATCGGCAGGATGAAGTGCTCGCTGTAGGCGTAGACCATCGAGAA
>CAJAKT010000276.1 GCA_903940375.1 uncultured bacterium
ACCCTGGGGCAGCTCCGCGTGCAGGCACTCCTCGATGCGGTCTGCGGTACGCCGGGTGAAACCGCCACGGGCGCCGCCAGTGTCACAGTCGAGATCGGCCTGGTGATTGACGCCGGCGCCCTTCTCAGCGGCACAGACGATCCGGGCATCCTGACTGGCGCGCTGGGCGGTCCGCAGAGCGTGTCCGCGAACGCCGTTCGCGACCTGCTCGCCGATCCGGATGTGCCCATCTCACTTCGACGATTGATCAGCGACCCTCACACCGGCCACCTGCTCGATCGCGGGCGATCGAGCTATGCGGTCACCGGCGCACTGCGTGCCTACCTCGCCACCCGCGACCTCACCTGCCGCCACCCCGGTTGCACGCGGCCGGCGGCCAGATGCCAGGTCGACCACGTCATCGAATGGGACGACGGCGGGCGCTCCGACCGGAACAACCTGGGGATGCTGTGCATCCGGCACCACCAGCTCAAGACCCACGGCCGCTGGGAGATTCTGGAGTCTCGGGACGACGGGAAGTGCGTCTGGCGCTCACCCATGGGCCGCACCTACACCGTCGACCCGCCACCCCTGTTCATGAGCGCGGGCGGCACGTCGTCCCTGAGTCCCCCGCATCCTGGCTCTCTCACACCGAATGCGAACGCTCCCTGCCCGTTCTAAGACCATGGCTACTGGCTCTAAGAGCATGCCTGCTAGTCGAGACCCTTTGTGCGCCGCCCAGTAGCGCGGTCGGTCTCCCGTTTGGAGTCCCGCTCGGCAATGGCCTGCCGCTTGTCGTAGCTCTTGCGGCCGCGGGCAACGGCGATCTCGACCTTGGCCCGGCCGTCCAGGAAGTAGAGCGAGAGGGGAACCAGGGTGATACCGGACTCGCGCAGCTTGAGTGCGATGCGGCGGATCTCCTCGCTATGCAGGAGCAGCTTGCGCGCTCGACGTGGCTCATGGTTGGTCCAGGTGCCCTGCGTGTACTCGGGGATGTGCACCCCGCGCAGCCACAGCTCGCCGTCGTCGAGAGTCGCGTAGCCGTCGACGAGGGAAGCCCGGCCGGCCCGCAGCGACTTCACCTCGGTGCCGGTCAGCGCGAGACCAGCCTCGTAGACATCCTCGATCGAGTAGTCGTAACGGGCCTTCTTGTTCTGGGCGATCAGCTTGCGCCCGGTCTCACGAGGCATGGTCAGTCCCCCATGCTGTCTGCGCTGGGCGCGTCGGGGATGCGCGCGACGCCGCCGATGCCGGCGGTTGGATCGATCTCGAGCTCACGGCCCGACTGCCTCACCCATGTCACGATCATGATGATGGCAGCCGCAATCGCACCGGCCATGACCCACAGGTAGACGTACATGTCGATGGCCGCGCCGATCGGCGGGCTGTTCGGCATGAAGGTTCGCAGGGCGGGCAGTGCGAACAGCAGCGCCGCGGTCCAGGACATGAGCCCGATCTCGGCCCGGCGGCGCTGGCTCGCGACGAGGAAGGCGACGACCACCGTGGACGCAGCAAGCAGCACTGCAAGGACGAGCAGCATGATCGCGAAGGCCTGAGTCGAGAACGCACGCGCAAAAGTGAGGCCCATCGCCGCGCCTGCCGCCGTGCTCGTCACATCAACGTTCGTGTCCCAGCCGCTCACGCCCGTTGTCATCTGGATGCCAACGGGCAGCATGTTGTTCGAGGTGAGCGACGTGTCCGCGTTCCGGGTGTACGTGTCTGCCGAGATGAAGCCGCTGCCGTCGTGGGTGTCGAACGGGTATTGCGCGAGTTCGCCGTTCAATGGCAGTTCGATCGTGGTGGGGTTGGGCACCGTGCCCGCCGGGAAGCGAAGCTCCCGCGTGCCCGATGCCGCGTCGAGAATCACCCGGACGTTCTGGGTGAGGTGCCCCTGGGAGTCGATCAGGTCCGTGCCAGCCACGGTGAAGCTCATGTACAGCTCGACGAGGTTCGTCTGCGCATCCACGGTGACCGGGTCGACGTCGACGATCACGCCGTTGCCCGTGATCGTGGGCGGCGGAGTCGTGTACTTGTAGCCGCCCTCAGCGTTGTAGAAGTTGGCGACCAGCCAATACAGGATCGCGACGACGATTGCGATGAGCCCGAGCCGGATCCACGTGCGCCGCGAGAGCGGCCGCGGCTTGAACTCGATGCCCGGATCGCCCATCAGACGCGCAGGTACTTGCGCAGCGTGAAGAAGGCCGCGAGGCCAGCAAGTCCGACGCCGGTGAGGAGCATGACGGGCGCGATCGCGATGACCTGATCCCAGCCGACGAACGCCGTGAACTGGAAGGACGGCGCCAGCACCTGGTCGATGAGCACCGACTTCATCAGGATGAGCGCGCCGATGGCGAGGATCGCGCCCAGACCTGCGGCGAGGGCGGCCTCGAGCAGGAACGGCAGCTGGATGTAGAAGTTCGACGCACCGACCAGCCGCATGATGCTGGTCTCCCGGCGTCTGCTGAACGCCGCGACACGCATCGTGTTGACGATGAGCAGCACCGTGACGACCAGCATGACGAGGGCGATGAGCAGGGCGATGAGCTGGAGGCCCCCGAGTAGTCGGAAGAACTTGTCGAGAATCTGCCTCTGGTCATTGACCTGCTCGATACCCGGCCGGCCCGCGAAGGCGGATGCCACCACGTCGTACTTCGTCGGATCGGACAGCTTCACGCGGAAGGACTCCGGCAGCGCGCTCTCGTTGACGTTGTCGACGATCGGTGAGTTCTTGAACTGGTCCTGGAAGCGTGCGTACGCCTCCTTCTTGGACTCGTAGTAGATGTCCTGCACCAGCGGACGAAGCGACTCGAGGTCGGACTTGATCTGGTCGCGCTGGGCCGGGGTGACCTGGCCGCCCGCGCAGGAGGGAGTGTCGCTGCCCTTGCTGCAGAGGAAGATCGACACCTCGACCTTGTCGTACCAGAAGTCCTTCATCGTCGAGACCTGCGCGCGGACCAGCAGGCTGGCGCCGAAGAGGCCGAGCGACACCGCGACCGTGATGATCACGGCGAGGGTCATCGTCAGGTTGCGGCGCAGGCCGTTGCCGACCTCGCTCGCGACGAACGTCGCCCTCATCGGGCGTACCCGTACAC
>CAJAKT010000277.1 GCA_903940375.1 uncultured bacterium
ATGTCCGACCCGAAGACCGCGCTCGACACCCTCGCCCGCGAGGAGCTCGGCCTCGATCCCGACGAGCTCGGCTCACCCGTGAAGGTTGCGGTCTCCAGCTTCGTCGCCTTCGCGATCGGTGCATCCGTCGTCGTTATCCCCTACCTGTTCTTCATGGGCACAGGCGCGTCCACCACGATCCCGCTCGTCCTCGCGGTCGCCCTCGCTGTGATCGCCATGGTCGTTGTCGGCGGAATCGTCGGGCGGCTCTCGGGTCGCGGCGTGGTGTTCTCGGCGATGCGTCAGCTGATGTGGGGTGTCGGTGCCGCTGCCGTCACGTTCGCTGTCGGCAGCGTCGTCGGCGTCACCGTCGGATAGCGCGATGACCGTCGAGCACCCGGACGTCGCGCTCCTCACTCGCGCGACAGGCTCACTCACCACCGCAGCAACACGGCGGATGGAGGAGTCCTTGCCGTGGTTCCGTGAGCTCGGTCCGGAGGAGCGCTCCTGGGTCTCGCTCGTCGCACAGGCCGGCATCACTGCCTTCATCGACTGGTACACCTCGCCCGATCCCCCGCCTGCGCTCACCGCCGACGTCTTCGGTGCCGCCCCGCGCGAGTTGGCGCGCGTCATCTCGCTCGAGCAGGCCGTCGATCTCGTGCGCACCACGGTCGGTGTCGTCGAGGCGGCCATCGATCAACTGGCCACCGAGTCGGATCAGCCGCAGCTGCGCATCGCCGTCCTTCGGTACTCGCGAGAGATCGCGTTCTCCGCTGCAGAGGTGTACGCGCGGGCGGCGGAAGCACGTGGTGCCTGGGATGCCCGCCTGGAGGCACTCGTCGTCGACGCGCTCCTGCGCGACGAAGTCGACGAATCCGTCCTGGGCCGCGTCGCCGCGCTCGGGTGGTCGGGCCGTGAATCACTGCTGGTGATGGCCGGGGCCGCGCCACTCGGCGACCCCGAGAACGCCCTCGACGTTCTCCGCCGGGCCGCCGTCCACCAACGACTCGAGCTACTGACCGGCATCCACGGCACCACGCTGCTCGCCGTGGTCGGTGGTGGCAGTGACCCCCTCAAGGCCGCGCGACTGCTGACCCCGCACTTCGGACCGGGCCCCGTCGTCGTCAGCGAACTCGTCGGCGCACTCGCTCAGGTGCCGCGCGCTGCACGTTCGGCGATGTCGGGGCTGCGCGCGGCCTGGGGCTGGGCCGATGCGCCGCGTCCCGTGCCAGCGGCTGATCTCCTGCCCGAGCGCGCCCTCGCCGGCGATCGGGAGGCCGCCCAGGTCCTGACCGACGTCGTGCACCGCGCCCTGCTCGCCGATGCCGCCCTCTACGACACCGCCTGCGCCTACCTCGAGCGCACTCCTTCGCTCGAGGCCACGGCACGCGGCCTGTTCATCCACCCCAACACCGTGCGCTACCGCCTGCGCCGGATCGCCGACGTGACCGGGTTCAGCCCCACAGATGCCCGGGGGGCGTTCACCCTGCGGGTTGGCCTCGTGCTCGGGCGGCTGGCCGACGATCTTGGCGACGACGGCCCCGACTGGCCGGTCTGACACCCGTCAGCCGCATTCTTGTAGGATTCCTACAAAACAAGCGGCATGAGATTGGCTGGCTCAACAGCGCCGTCGGCAGCCGGACCACGGAAGGCTACGAGAGTGCTCGTTGTCGTCGCGCCCGGTCAGGGCTCCCAGTCGCCCGGTTTCCTGCTCC
>CAJAKT010000278.1 GCA_903940375.1 uncultured bacterium
CAACGCCGACGAGCCCGACGAGGCGTAGCCCGCCCGCAACGTCAGCCTGCTGGCGGTGTTGCAGTCGTTGACACTCGGCCGCGGCCTGTCCTAAATTGGGAGGGCGCCGGCAGCTGCTACTGCCGACGCCCCTGAAACGGTCGTCAGGACCCGATCAGGGTTCTGACGAGATCCACGAGGGCCCTGGCCAGCAGTGCGATTGCTGTAAGTAGCGCGCATGCTGCCAGGGCTTTCTCGTTGAATCGATCCGGCTTTCGCCCTCTCATCCGTTTCACCTCCTTCCCCGTCGAGGGCGACCTCTGACGTGGTCGCCCCAGGACGTGGGAAGGAAGGCCTCGAACGTATGCGGATCGTGGCCCCGCGAACAGGCTGAATCGCCCGCCTGTGGATGACGACCCCGCTTGGGTTTCGGCCCAGGGCGAACGGCACCTCAGGTGGGGAAGCCCAGAGGGGGTCGCCACGTTAGGGTCAGACAACAGACGCTGCCGGATGGCGGCGGCAACAGGAGGCGTGGTGAGCGACATCTACGTGCCGGAGTCCCGTGGTTCGGGCGGTGGCATGACCGGATTCGGCGACATGCTCGACGAGCGACTGCTCAACGAGCGGATCATCTGGCTCGAGGGCGAGGTGCGCGACGAGAACTCCAACCGCATCGCCAAGCAGCTCCAGGTGCTGTCGGCCCAGGATCCCGAGCGCGACATCACGCTCTACATCAACTCGCCCGGCGGCTCGATCAGCGCCGGCATGGTGGTCTACGACACGATGCAGCTGATCCCCAACGACATCACCACGGTCGCGATGGGCCTGGCCGCCAGCATGGGCCAGTTCCTGCTCGTCGCGGGCACGGCGGGCAAGCGCTTCGCCACCCCGAACGCGCGGATCATGATGCATCAGCCGTCGGGAGGCCTGGGCGGCACCGCGTCCGACATCCGCATCCAGGCAGAGCAGATGCTCTACATCAAGAAGCGCATGGCGCTGCTCATCGCTGAGCACAGTGGCCAGAGCATCGAGACCATCGAGGCCGATTCCGATCGCGACCGCTGGTTCACTGCCGACGAGGCCAAGGACTACGGCCTGATCGATCACGTCTACACGTCTGCGGCCAATGCGCCGGACTCCACCTCGCGCAAGGGCAAGGGAGACACCAAGTGAGCATCAACCCGACGGGCCGCTACATCCTGCCGGAGTTCCGCGAGCGCAGCGCGACCGGCGAGCGAACCCACAACCCGTACACGAAGCTCTTCGAGGAGCGCATCATCTTCCTCGGCGTGCAGATCGACGATGCCAGCGCCGACGATGTCATGGCGCAGCTGCTGTGCCTCGAGTCGATGGACCCCGATCGCGATATCCAGATCTACATCAACTCGCCCGGTGGCAGCTACACCGCGATGACGGCGATCTACGACACGATGCAGTTCGTCAAGCCGCAGGTCCAGACCGTGTGCCTCGGTCAGGCGGCCAGTGCGGCAGCCGTGCTGCTCGCTGCGGGCACGCCGGGCAAGCGCTTCGCGCTCCCGCATGCGCGCATCCTGATCCACCAGCCGTACACCGAGGGTGGCGGCCAGGGATCCGATATCGAGATCCAGGCGAACGAGATCATCCGCATGCGCACGGAGATGGAGGGCATCATCGCCCTGCATACCGGGCGCGAGGCGGAGCAGGTCGCCAAGGACATTGAGCGCGACAAGATCCTCACCGCGGCCGATGCCAAGGAGTACGGGATCATCGACGCTGTCATCAGCAGCCGCAAGGTCACGGCTTCCTAGTACCAACTGCCGGTAGCGGTCAGCCGGTCTTCGGACCGGCGACCCGCTGCCGCGCGACCGACGCGACGAACCGCGGGTTGCCCCACAGGTACCGCTTCGTCAGGCGGCGCGGTTCCTGCGCAAGCCGGTACGACCACTCCAGCCCGCTGCGCTGCATCCACACCGGCGCCTGGCTGACCGTTCCGGCGATGAAGTCGAACGCGGCGCCGACGGCAAGCGCGACCACGGGCAGCGCAGTCGCAAGCCGATGCACCTCGTGATCCTGCTTCGGCGTCCCGAGCCCGACCCAGACGAGTGTCGCGCCGCTGTCGCGGATGCGCGCATCGCGTGAACGGATCTCCGCATCGGACTCGACGCGGAAGGGCGGGCTCTCCGCCCCGACGATCACTGTCAGCGGCCAGCGCGCGGCGATCTGCTGCTGCAGGAGTTCGAGGGTCTCGGGCGTGCCGCCGAGCAGGTAGTGCCGCGGGCCGGCCGAGGTGGAGCCGGCGAGCACCCCGGTCATCACGTCCGGTCCGTAGACCCGCGTCCACCGATCGGCCAGCGAAGGATGCAGTCGCCGCCCGGCCCACACCACCGGCGTGCCGTCGCTGAAGACCAGCGCACCGGAGTTGATCAGCCCGCGGTATGCGGAGTCGGAGTCAGCAAGGGCGACGTTGTAGGCATTGCAGAAGTGGACGGCGATGCCGTGCGCTGGCGCCGATGCGCCAAGTGCCAGCAGGAGCGGCACGGCCTCCGACAGCGGAAGGACGCTGAACTCGAGGGAGCCGACCCGTGCCCGCGGGATTCGCGTCAGCTCGTCACTCGGCACGTGATGATCCTATGGGGATCGTGAGCGGGTCTCACGGCTCCATGAGCAGGCCGAGGGCGCGCGCGCTCGTGGCGGCGGCGTGACGATCGCTTGTGCTCAGCGCCTGCATCGCCCGCTGAAGATCCTGCTTCACGGAGGACTCGGACACCTGCAGGGCCGAAGCGATAGCCGCATTGGCCATTCCGTCCTCGACCATGCGCAGCACGTCGCGCTGGCGTGTGGTGAAGGCCAGGGACCGGGCGCCTCTGCTGGCGTAGGTGGCTGCCGCACGTTCCTGCGCGTGCGACAGCGGGTTGGTGATCCACAACCCGAGTGCGGAGGTAACGGCCGAGAGGATTCCGTCCGACGCGTCGCCTCGCGGCCAGGCGCGGCCCGCCATGAGTCCGAGGATCCCGACCACTTCTCCTTGCCAGGCGATAGGGGCTCGGACAACGGAGACCACCTCGAGGCGCCTGAGGACCGAAGTCCAGTAGGCCTCGTCGACGGTGGCAAAGGCCGAGTCGTCGCGGTCGGATTCGCCGGTGATCATGACCTGATTGCTGCGGACGGCTCGCCAGAGCTGAGTGTCGATCTCGGGTGGCAGGACGCTGTATCGCTCCGCCGCATCGGGGGTATGGCCGATCGCCGCGATCGAGACGAGAGCGTTCTCGTGCATGACCCAGATCTGGGCGGTGCGCAGGTGGAAGGGCGCGAGGGGCCCGCCGGCGGCGGCGCTCAGCAGCCCGTCGGCCGGCGGGAACATGCTGAGGAATCTCAGGAACTGGGGAAGCGCGCCGAGCCCGCTGGTCATCGCCCACCCCCTTCTTCGGACCCGAGGGCGAGCCGGGCGCGAGCTTCTCGACTGCCCGGGCCGCTGGACCGCAGCGCCTGCCGTAGGTCCTGCTTCACTGTCGACTCGGAGCAGCCCAGGACGTGCGCGATCGCGGTATTTGTCTTGCCGGCCGCGACCAGAGCGAGGATGGCGCGCTGGCGCGAAGTGAGGGCCGGCGCTTCGGTGCCCATCGGAAGCACGAGGCCGACATCGGGATGGACCAGCCACACGGCGATTGACCGCCCGATGGCGCCGAGCAGTGCGATGTCGAGAGTGGACAGCTGCGCTCGTCGGCGCAGATGATGCCGATGGCCCCGATGGAGGTGCCATGGGCGGTGAGCGGGGTGCAGGCGAAGGTGTTCTGCCCCTGCCACACGCCCAGCTGGGCCCAGCGGGCGGTGATGGGGGTGAGGTCTGCGAAGACGCCCTCGACCGGCTTGGTGCCGGCCACGATGGTTTCGCCCTCCCGCCAGGCTTCGCAAAGCGGGTTGTCGGTGTCGAGGGGGAACTCCTGGAGGCCATCCAGCTCCGCTTGCCCGTGACCGTAGGAACCGATGAGGCTCAGGGTCTCCTCGCGCTTGACGACCATGACGCCCGCGCGGGCGGCGAAGTGCTCGGCTGGGCCGGTGACCACGGCCTCGACGACCGCCGCGGGATCGCAGGTGGTCGTGAGGAACGACAGGAAGCCGGGGATGCCCCCCAACGTTAGCGACTGCACCTGCAACCACCCCCCGATGGCCCTGAGTTGCGCTTTGGCATCGGAATGTAGCGCGTTGGGGTGACATCGTCATGTCGTGGACATGACCGCGTTGATTGGTCGTCCTCCCCGGGGTCATGTCAGGCTTCGCAGGTGTCGTCGGGATTCGAAGTGCTCTTCGTCTGCACGGCCAACGTGTGCCGATCACGGTGTGCTGAAGTAGCTCTGAAGCG
>CAJAKT010000279.1 GCA_903940375.1 uncultured bacterium
GAGCACCCCCACCACCCGCCCTTCAACGGCAAGGAACTAGCTCGACGGGCACCAGAAGGCATAGGTCGCTGCGTCGGCCTTCGGGACGATCGCCCAGCCGCGCGTCTGGCTACCTGTGGCACCCGCGGGGCCCTCCCAGAGGACCGAGCCCACGACCGTGTCGTTCGACGAGACCAACCCGGCGGCTGCATCCACTGAACAGACCGACGACTCGCGATCGACGATGACGACCTGCTGGGTGGACTCACCTGGCAGCACAAGAACGTGGGTTGGCGTCACCTCGGTCCAGCCGGCGGGGACGGGGGCACCGAGCAGCGCCTGGTCAATGCCGATGGCGAACGGGTACGCCGCATTCGGCGGGGTCAGGTCCTCTGCCAGCCACGGATCCTCCTCCGCCGCTCCGGTGTAGTTCCACGGCTTCATGACGCCGCCACCGACCGACGTGAACACCGGTCCGTCGGCAAGGTCCCGCGAGAGATCCGGGCTAAGCACATCCTCGGCAGGCGCGGTGGCACCGGCGGCCATTAGGGCGGTCGCCGCGATCTGGCCGGTTGATCGAGGTGCCGCGACAATGGCCGGCTCGGTCTGTCCGGGCGCCTTGACCACCAGCGGCACATGAGCAACCTCAGACCACCGCTGCTCGAGAGTGTCCCCCTCGCGGCGGTCCGCACGGTCGGTCATCGTCGCACCGTGGTCCGCGGTGACGACGATCATCGTGTTGTCGTACTGCCCCGTCGCCTTGAGGTCATCGATCAGCAGGCCCAACTGGCGGTCGAAGTCCACTGCGGAGTTCGCGTAGAGCCGGCGCTCGAGGCTCTTGAGTTCCGCCGTGGTGTAGGTCTGGTCTGCCTCGGCACCGATCATGTGGGCACCCTCGACAACCGGCACGCGGAACGGGTAGATCTGCTTGCCGTCGCGGTCGACGACCCAGGGCGCATGGGTGCGAATGCTGTGCCAGAACGCGAAGAACGGGTCGCTGGGCGCCGTCTGCCTGACGCTTGCGATTCCGTCGATCACCGCACCTACCGAGTTCCCCTCGGCCGTGTCGCTGAACTCGTCGCCGCCGTTCCAGAAGTCACGCCACTTGCCGTCCAGCGAGGGGAAGACTTCGGAGAATGGCGCCGCGAGTGCTGTCCGACCAGCGATTGCCAGGGTGTCCTTCGCGAAGGAGGCGTAGCGCTCGACGACGCCAACGTCATCCCCAGCACCGACACTCGCACAGTCCGCAGAGTCGCAGTCAAAGGAGTACATCGGCGACTGCATGACCACTGAGTAGGCGGATGCCATACCGGGCACGATGCCGATGCCGGCACGCACCTTCTGCATGCGGTCGGCGCCCTGACCGGCGACGTCCGAGATACCGCTGAGCATCGACGGTACGGCGTAGTCGGTGTAGTTCGCTCCTGCGTACGCATGGGAGTACGTGGTGGAGTTCGCCGCGAGCGCCTTCAGGTTCGGCAGCTCTGGCCGCACCTGCCCGTCCTGCGTGAAGGCCAGGGGGTACTGCAACTCGTCCGACACCACCCACAGGATTGACGGACGGTCGGGCTGGTCATCGAAGGCAAAGGTGCTCTTGGGCGCCTCCTGGCTCCCCGTCACGAGCGGGATCAGCAGCGGAACGATCGCCGCGATGACGGCGAACACCGCCAGCGCATTGCCCATCGCGAACCGCCGAGCGAGCAGGGTGATGCCTGCCGCCGCGATCAAACCGACGACGGGCGCAAGTGCAGGCGCACCGGAGAGCAGGGTTCGTGCCAGGACGTTGCCGACGAAGAACCACGTCACGACGAGCATGAGCAGCGACGTGACCATGTCGTATGCGCGCGGATTCGTCAGGCGCTGGAGCAGAAGCAGCAACCCGGTCACGGCGAGCCAGCAGAGGACGAGACCGAGCACGAGCACGGCAACCCACGCCAGGACCGAGACCCCATGGGCAGCGAAGAAGACCTGATTCGAGGCGATCTTGTCGCTGGCGGGGATCACCATGGCGAGAATGCCCACGGCCATCAGCCACGAGGCGTTATTGGGTGCGCTGGTGTTGCTGCGGCTTCCGATCCGCCGCATCACATCACCGCGGGTCATGAAACGTCCAGCAGGTCCCAGGCATTGACGACGACGCGCGTGCCCGACGTGGTTCCCAGCACCTGCACCTGCGCGAAGCGGGTCCGCAGCGCGGCCAGCAGGGCTTCCGTCGAGTAGTCACCGGACCAGTTGGGGATCTGGCCGAGCAGAAGCAGCGATTTCTCGTCCTCCTCGGTCGCGAACTCGATCTGCACGGGGGCCCCGAAGGCTGCCAGCGCATCCACAGCGAACTGCATCGGCGTGCCCTGCGTGATGACCACGTGGTGCAGCACCGCCTGGCAGATGACCGCCGAGGGCTGGATTCGTCGCGTGAAGGCGACGAACTCGCGGTCGAGCAGACCGGAGTCGGGCGTCAGGTTGGTGATGTCTCCGAGGACGGGGGTAACGCGATCGGCGATCTCCGCCACCGGAGCCATCCCGGCATGCAGCACGTCAAGGGCGCCGGCGTCCGCATCCATGACGATCACGCGGGCGTCGGCATGGCGGACGAGATGCGTCGCAGTGAAGCCGTCGTTTCCACCGACGTCGAGAACGAGGCGGTTGCGGCCCGGAGCCGCGGTGACGAACTCGGTAGCCATAGCCGACTTCCGGGTCAGGTCATCGCTTCCGTAATGGCCGCGTGTGCCGTAGTCGACCCACGTCGTGCTGTGCTCCTTGCCATGCAGCTTGGCCACCTGCTTCGCCAGTCGCTTGGTCAGCGACAGCGTCGCATTGCGCGCCAGATCCCTATTCCGATTGGCCTCGCCCGAGAACGTCGACTCGCTCGGCGCGTTCTTCTCCACCGGACGGGTGGTCGCCTGAAGGAGCAGGAGCGACAGGCTGCGACGACGCTTCCTCGGGAGCAGCTGCCGCGCCGCCTCTGAGCGCAGGCCACGGTGCCGGGCGAGTTCCCACGCATCGGCAGCGGTGACCCGCTCGCCGGATCCCACGGCGAGCGGGTTGATGAAGTGCTCGATGAACTGACGTGACGCGTTCCAGGATGGGTTGGGCCGCCACGTCTCGATGGAACCCAGGTCAATGAACACCGGTCGCATGCCACGGAACTGGACGTTGAAGGCCGACGCGTCTTTCAGGTCCAGACCGATGCCAAGCAGCTGACGACGAAGATCGAGGGTGAGGTGGGCGGCCGACTCAAGCAACGAGTTCGGCCACTCCCACGGGTACGTGATGGTGTCGACAGACTCGACGGAGAAGACGGCGCAGTCGTCGGCGACAGCACGGCCCGATACCGCCGAATAGTCGGTCAGAACAGCCCTGGCATCGTCACCGGAGACCTCCTCGAAGGAGACCAGCACACCGTCAGCGATCAGGCTCCGGTACAGGTCCGAGGAACGCAGGGCTCGCAGGGCGCTCGCGGATGCCGGCCGCGCGATGCGGTACCAGCCGTCTGCGTAGTAGGCCGCGTTCTCAGGGTCGCGGAAACTGGCCGAGCCGGACGACGCCAAGATCAGGCGTCGTTCGTGGCCGACTCGGTCTCCACGACCGGGTCCTGGTCACTGCGACCGCGCAGCTTGGCGAACTTGGACCGGATGTAGAACCACGTGCCAGCAGCACCACTGGCAATGGCTGCTAGCAGGTACGAACCCGTACCCGCGTCGATGTACCCGACCAGATGGAGCATGTTCACCTCACGTTCTCCTGCGCGTCAGCCTTGAGGGTACATGCCTTCCGGTGCGGCGCTCGCCAGCGGCTACCTGCCCCGAGTGGCGAGGAGGCGATCGATGTCGCCGAAGACCTCCATGCCGGCGCAGGAGCCCTCCCCCTCGAGCAGAACCCTGCCCGCCGCGTCCGTGTGGCGGATCGTGATCCGACCGTCCATGGTCTCCTCGACGCGCTGGTGCATGGCCGAACGCAGGGGCGCATGGAGCAGCCCGCCCCTCACCCGCTCCGCAGAGAGCTCGAGGCGCCCGTCGGGGCCCTCCAGCGCCCAACGGACGTGGCTGTCGTCGATCGCGAGGAGGGTCTCCCGGGAACGGTTGTACGTCGCCCACCGATAGAGCTGACCATGGTGGACGAAGCCGACGATGAATCCGCGGAAACTGCCCCGCAGCCAGGGGATGAGAGCCACCGAGGCGATCAGTGACGCCGATGCATCGACATCAATGTGATTGCTATGCATCCACACGTATCCCGCCGGGAACGCGCGACCCCAGTCCTTCTCGAGGTAACCGCGCCCGGCGTCGAAGGACGTCTCCGCCCCCTCCACCTGCAGGCTGCCCCCGAGTCCGTGCCCGAAGGACACCACCCCGTGGTAGCACTCCATGAACGGAACCAGTCCGTACCAGCCCATGATCCCCGGCGAGCGCCAGGTGACGGGCCAGGGGTTGAGCGGGGTCGTGAACTCAACTCGTCCGCGCAATTGGGGGAGATCGAGGGTGACGCCCTCAGGTCCGAAGTGGTTACCTGCGATGGCCACGTCGAACGTCTCCGACGACGCACTGAACTCCTCCGGCGCAAACACGTGATACCAGGATCGGCCGGTCGACCCGTCGAGCACCTGCACGAACGCCTCATCCCGCACGGCCTCTCCGCCGGTGTCGATCCCACGGAAGATCCCCGGGATGACGGCCCACCTCTGCCGGCGATCGGCTGAGACGAGCTTCACGTACCAGCCTTCGAAGAAGCCGGCTCGCTCCGATGCGCCGTGGAAGGCCTCAGGCCGCCGCAGACCGCGTACGAAGGCGTATGGACTCGTCATGGCGCCGGGGCCACCGCTGTGACCTGCCACGTGAAGGTGCCGGCCGCGTCACTCTCGGTCACGGCCACCTTCACCTCCTGGCCGCCCTCCTGATCATTGGCAGTGCAGGTGAAGGCGTAGCCCTGCTCAGCCGGGATCTCCGTGGGGCACTCGACGGTGAACGTGCCACCAGCCTGCGCCGCGAGACCCGCGGCGATCTGCTCCTGGACACTGCCCGAATCGAGGGCTGCCGATGATGAGCAGCCCGCGACGAGGAGCATCCCGACCGCCAATATGACAGTCGTTCGACCCGGATTCATGTCGACGCGCCTCCATGAGGAGCCGCTCGACTCCCCCGTGGACGAGCCTAGGCCGATTCGGTCGAATCGGACAGGTTCCTCGCCGTGGTTCGGTGATTCCGCCCCTCGGATGCGACTCCCCGCGAGATAGTGGGCAAGGATGGTGACGTACTCCCGCGACGCGGGGCGATGGAAGGGTGGGCACATGGGCATCAGAGGGACACGGCACGTCATGGCAATCGCAGCGGTTGCGGCCTCCTCGGCCCTGCTGCTCGCATCCTGCTCATCAGGCTCCGAGCCCGCCGCATCGCCCTCTGCCTCACTTGCCCCGTCGAGCGCATCAGCGGAGCCATCCGCGAGCGCGACGGCCGATATCACCCCGACGGGTGCCGCCGCACTCGCCTGCGCGGCCTACTTCGACCTCGACCTGCTCAACAGCCAGTACGCCGGCGGCGCTGTCGCCGACGGTGACATGACC